>NZ_PDJU01000008.1 GCF_004116455.1 Arcobacter sp. F155 | reverse complement strand
CAGCAGGAGTAACAGAGTTTACAATTACAACACCAACAGTAGATGATGCATTAAAAGAAGATACAGAAGCGTATGAGATTTCTGTAGGTGGAGTAGATGCAACAGGAACAATCTTAGATAATGAAGCTACTCCTACAATTACTTTATCAGGAAGTGAAGTTTTCGAAGTTACAGACGGAACTGCTACAGGAGACAAGGTAAAAGGATTAGTTACAGCAACTATTGATGTAGCACTAAGTGAGGATTTAACTATTACTTTAAGTAGTGGAGATACTATTTTAATTGAAGCTGGTAAACTTACTGGAAGTATAGAAGTTGAAACATCGAGAGTAGATGATGCTTATGATCAAGGAGAGACTAAGGAAACTGTAACTATTGACTCTATATCAAATGATGAAATAGATATTACCAATAAAGAAGCGGTTATTACTATAAAAGACGATAATGATCCTGTTAGTGTAACAGTAACAGCAGTAGCTACTTCTCCAAAGATAATTGATGTTGATACTGAGTTTGGTGAAGCAACAGGAATTAATGTAACTGCATATGATATATATGGTAATGAAGGAACTTTATCTGTTGTTAAAGGAACAAATCATGATGGTTTTGGTGTTCTAGGGAAAACTTCTGGTTCTGGTGATAGCTCAGAGCTAGGACATGGTAAGAATGGAGTAAGTGAAAAAATAGTCTTTACTTTTGATAATGATGCAGATTCATTAGATGTAGCTTTTGCATGGAGACATAATGGAGAAACTGCAGTTGTAACATTCTCTAATAATGGACAAGAGTTAGGATATGCAAAAGTTTCAGGAGGAGGTTCTAATACTGATGCCACAGTAAGTTATTATGATATCCATGGAAATTTAATAAAATCAGTTCAAGCACAAGGTGGAACAGATAGAGTTGACCTATCTTATACTTTTGAGTTCCCTGATGAAAATGGAAATCCAATGGCTTTTGATAAAGTTGAATTTAGTGCACCTGGATATGATGATGACTACTTAATAAATAAAATCTCATATACTGAAGTAATTGATCCAGAAATTACAAATATTGATACATCAGAAGGTAAGGTTACATTTAATATCCAAGTAGATGAAAATTATCCTCCTCAAGGTCAAGCAAAAGCAATTGTTTTAGTAAATGGATTCGAGTATGAGGTTGATTTAAATGCAACAGGAAGAGGCTCTTTAACTGTTGATGCAAAAGATTTTGATGATTTATCAAATATTAATATTATTGTTAAAGATATAGTTGGTGGAAACTATGAAGATGTAGAAGAAACTAGTGACTCTTTTGACTTAAGTGATTCATTCAAAGATGATTTAAGTTCAACTGATGATCAAATAGTTGTTGATGAAGACACAAGCTATACATTAACTGAAACAGATTTTGGTGAATTAGGAAAAGATGTTGTTGAATTTAAAATTACAGAATTACCTGAAAATGGAACTTTATATTATAAAGTAACAAAAGGACAAACAGTAATTGATAAAGAAGGTAATACTCATGTTGTTACAGAAGATACTACTATTGAAATAGCTGAAAACCAAGTGATTTCATTAGCTGATATAGCTTCTGGTAAAGTTACTTTTACACCAGATTCAAATAGCGATGAAGATGGTAGCTTTAAATTTAAAGTTGGTGATGAAGATGGAAACTTTACAGATGAAGAGTATACAACTATAATTGACGTTCTTGCAGTTGCAGATGCACCTGAAGTTTCAATTTCAGTGGGAGAGCCATTAACTATTGTACCATCTGTTTATGAGTTACCAAAAGGTAGTGGTATTTCTCATGTTAATTATGAGTTTTCTGATGGGACTAGAATAAAATTAGAGCCATACAATGATACTAAAGACCCTACTGATCCAACAAAATACATTCAAGCAATAGAAGAATCTACTGGAAAAACAATTGTTGGATATGAAATAAAAGGAGGTACTAAAATATTTGATGAGTATGGTAATTATTTGAGAGATGTTACTTCATCAGATAATAAAGTTGATACATATGAAGGACCAACAACACAAACAGATACTTATGTATTTGGTTCTTCTCTTGAGTACAGTGTAGATATTAGTGCAGCATTAACTGATATAGATGGAAGTGAAACATTAAGTGTAAAAATTAGTGGTGTTCCAGAGGGAGCAACTTTTGATTCAAACCTTTTAGTTGATGAAGGAAATGGAGAATGGAGCTTAACAATATCTGAAGATGTAACAAATATAAGTTATTCAGATATTAAAATGATAGTTCCTGAAGGTACAGATAATGTTAATTTAACTATTACTGCTACTGCAACTGAAAAAAGAGATAATGAAGACGAGCAAAATTTTGAGACTTCAACAGATAGTGATGCAACTGTATCAAGTGTAGATGAAACACAAAATATAGTATTTAGTGAGAAGAATACTAATTTAGTACTGACAATTGATGTTTCTGGAAGTATGAATGATAAGTTATCTTTAGCAAAAACTGCATTAACAAATATGATAAACAAATATGATGATTTAGGGCAAGTAAAAGTTTTACTAACTGTATTTAGTGGATATGCAAATGTGGAAGAGAATAATTCAGGCTCTGTTTGGCTTTCTGCAAGTGAAGCAATAGATATTATAGATGACTTAAGTGCCAATGGTGGAACAAATTATGATGATGCATTATTAAATGTTATTGATGAATTAAAAGAAAATCCAGCTCCTTTAGATGGAGATACAGTATCATATTTTGTATCTGATGGGGAACCAACATATGGGATGCATTACGAAGAAGAACATTTTGACTGGAATAAATGGAAATGGATAGATGAAGGTTGGTATAGAGATGGAAATGGAAGTAGACTAACTGATATAAATGATAGTATTGTAGAAGATTGGAAAGATTTAGGTTTTGATAAAACATATTCAGTAGGTTTAGGAACTAATGAATTGAATTCATACTTAAGAGAAATTTCTCAAAATCCAGATGATGATGTTATTATCGTTGAGAATGCAAATTCTCTAAATGATATTTTACAAGATACTGTAAGTACTAGTGTGGAAGGTAATGTTATAGATAATGTAGAAGGTGGAGATGGTAATATTTCTATTGATACTATAAAAATAGATAATATTGAGTACTCTAAAGATAGTTTCCCAGAAGATGGATTATCTATAAATGGAGATGGAACATTAATATTTGACTTTGATACAGGAGATTATAAATATACATCTCAATCAAATGAATTTGAAAATGATACAATAAAATCATTTGAAATAATAGCTAGTGATGAAGATGGAGATTCTACATCGTTTGATGTTAATATTGTAATTGATGTTCCTGAAACTAATAGTAATCAAAATATTCTTGACATTGATGGAGATATTGATTTAAGTGAATTACCAAGAAACTCACTTCCTGAGAATGTTAACCAAATTGATTTAACGAATGATATAGTTAATGAACTAATAATTGATGAACAGAGCGTTGAAGAGTTAACTGATAATGAAAATATCTTAAAAATCTTCGGAGATAGTACTGATAAAGTTGAGCTTGAGGGGAATTGGATAAAAGATAATGATGCCTCAAATGATGAGTTTAATGTATATCAAGGGGGAACAGATTCAACTTCAAATATTAAAGTGATGATCGAAACTGATATAGAAGCAGATATCTAAAAAAGAAAAGGAAATTTTCCTTTTCTTTTAACTCTTTTACTTTAAAATTCACTTCAAATACCATTTAACTTTTTTTAGGTATAATCGCACAAAATTAATCAACAAAACACACAATAATTAGGATAATTATGTCAAAACAACTACTTCAAAAACAAGCAGATACGATTAGGTTCTTAGCAGCTGATATGGTTCAAAAAGCAAACTCAGGACACCCAGGTGCACCAATGGGTATGGCTGATATTGCTACAGTTTTAAGTTCTCACTTAAATTTAAACCCATCAAATGACAAATGGCTAAACAGAGATAGATTAGTTTTCTCAGGTGGTCATGCTACAGGTTTAGTTTACTCTTTATTACATCTTTGGGGATTTGATGTAAGTTTATCAGATATGAAAGAGTTTAGACAACATAACTCTAAAACTCCAGGTCATCCTGAATATGGACATACTCATGGTGTTGAAATTACAACTGGTCCATTAGGTCAAGGGATTGCAAATGCAGTTGGTTTTGCAATGGCTTCAAAATATGCACAAAATGTTTTAGGAAAAGATGTTATCAATCACAATGTATACTGTCTTTGTGGTGATGGAGATTTACAAGAAGGTATTTCTTATGAAGCATGTGCTACAGCAGGACACTTAAACTTAGACAACTTAGTTATTATTTATGACTCAAATGAAATCACAATTGAAGGTGATACTTCAATTGCATGGTCTGAAAATGTTAAGAAAAGATTCCAAGCAATTAATTTTGAAGTATTAGAAGTAGATGGACATAACTTTGACCAAATTGACAAAGCAATCATTGCTGCAAAAGCTTCTGATAAACCAGCACTTATTATTGCAAATACTGCAATTGGTAAAGGTGCAGCAACAATGGAGGGAAGCCATCATACACATGGTGCTCCATTAGGTGAAGATGAGATTAAAGCATCTAAAGTAAAAGCAGGGTTTGACCCAGATGAAACTTTTGTTGTTCCATATGATATCAAAGGTGCATTTGATAAATTAATCAAAGGTGTTGAAGCAGAGAATGCTTGGACTGAATCATTATCAGATGAAGCAAAAGCAAAAATTGAAGAGTTACAGAATCCTAATTTTGATGCAATTAACTACCCTGAGTTTGAAGCTGGTGCATCAGTTGCAACAAGAGGTTCAAATCATAAAATCTTAAATGCAATCGCAGATGCAGTTCCAGGTTTCTTAGGTGGTTCAGCTGACCTTGCTCCATCAAATAAAACTGAGCTTTCAGGAAAAGGTGATTTCCCTGAAGGTAGAAATATTCACTTTGGTATTAAAGAACATGCAATGGCAGCAATGACAAATGCAATGAACCTTTATGGATTATTTAGAGTGTTCTCTGCTACATTCTTTGTATTCTCAGATTACTTAAAACCAAGTGCAAGAATTGCAGCATTAGCTTCAATTCCACAACATTTTGTATGGACTCATGACTCTATTGGTGTTGGAGAAGATGGACCAACTCACCAACCAATTGAGCACTTATCTCAATTTAGAGCGTTACCAAACTTCTATACATTTAGACCTGCTGATGCAAATGAAAATGTTGATTCATGGAAAATTGCACTTAACATGAATGCTCCAACTGCATTTGTTTGTTCAAGACAAAACCTAGAAGTACTTAAAAAAGAGAAAGCTTATGGTGATGTATCAAATGGTGGATACTTATTAAAAGAAAGAGAAGATGCAACAGTTACAATTATGGCTTCTGGTTCTGAAGTTTCTTTAGCACTTAAAGCAGCTTGTGAACTAGATAAAGAAGGTATAAAAGCAAATGTAGTTTCTGTTCCTTGTTTTGACCTTTTAGTTGAGCAAGATAAAGAGTATATCTCAA
The DNA here is from genome assembly GCF_004116455.1 of Arcobacter sp. F155. NCBI lineage: Bacteria > Pseudomonadati > Campylobacterota > Epsilonproteobacteria > Campylobacterales > Arcobacteraceae > Arcobacter > Arcobacter sp. F155. The sequence goes on along the minus strand of NZ_PDJU01000008.1, from coordinate 147,116 downwards.
AAATCATCAAGCCTTCTACAAAAGTATTTGCTGTTGAAGCTGCAAGAGGTTTAGAGTATTATAAATTTGCTGATGAAGTATTTGGAATGGATACATTCGGTGCATCTGGACCAGCTGGTGAACTATTTAAAGAGTTTGGATTTACAGTTGAGTCTTTAGTTGAAAGAATTAAAAACGAATTATAATAAATAATAAAAGGTAGGAAAAAACTCCTACTTTTTATAAATCTTCACACAATTTCTATTACTATTTTTAGCTTCATATAAAGCTTTATCTACATTATTTAAACATTTATTACTATCTATATCTTCGCATTGTGCGATACCAAAACTAGCAGTTACTTTTATATCTTTATAAAACTTAGCAGTTTCAATAGTCTTTCTTAGTTTTTCAGCAAGAATATAGGCCTCTTCGCTATTTGTATTAGGTAAAATAACAAGGAACTCTTCTCCTCCCCATCTTCCAAAATGGTCTGTTTCTCTAAGATTTCTTTTTATGGTTTTAGAAAACTCTTGAAGTATTTTATCCCCTGATAAGTGACCATGAATATCATTTATCTTTTTAAAGAAATCTATATCAATAAGAACAATACTTAGTTCTTGTCCATATCGTTTTCTTCTATTCATCTCTTCTTCAATTAAAGAGTCAAGCTTAAATCGATTGTACACATTAGTCAACTTATCTGTTTGAGACAATCTTCTTAGTTTCTTATTTGAATTGTAAATAACAAAGAAGATAATAAGTGCAGAGATAATTACTATAGCCGTAATTATCTGTATAAATAGTTTTGTATTTAATCCTTCTTCTTTAATGATTGTAAGCCATTTATCAAGTACTTGTTCCTTCTCTTCTTCTTTTACAGAATTGATAGCCTTATTTAAAATACTTTGTAAAATAGGTTCATCATTCCTAATAGCAATCTTAGCTTCAATATCAATAGAAGTTTTTCCTGTAATCTTTACATTCTGAATATTGTTCTTTTGAAGTGTTTGAGCTACTGCAGGAAAAAGTCCTACATGTGCAAATACTTCTGATTTGCTTACTTTTTTTAATCCTTCTAAAGTATTGTCAACTTCTACAATTTTTATATTAGGGTATTTTCTTTTTATAAAATCTTTTGTAGCATAATCTTTTACAACAGCTATTTTCTTATCTTTTATATCATCTAAAGAGTCAATAAAAATCTCTGAATCTTTTGTTGCAATTACATTTGAAAAAGTGAAGTATTTTTTTGTAAAGTTAAGGTATTCAGTTCTTTCAGTAGTTTGAACAGTAAAAGGTGAGATATCACACAACTGATTTTTAACCGCATCTAAAGATGAACTCCATGATTCTTTGCCAAGTATTTCAAACTTTATACCAGAGTTTTTTGACATTGCCTCCATAAAGTTAGCGATAATTCCAGAGTATTCTCCTTTTCTAGTAAGGAATTCAAAAGGTGCAGAATCTGGGTCAATACACATTGTTATTGCACCTTTTTTATTTAAATAGAATATTTCTGATTGAGTAAAAAGGTAGTTTTTACTTCTTTTTTTTGTCTCTTTAAATTTTTGGAACCATTTGTTATTTAACTCTTCGATATCTTTTTTTGAGATTAGTTTTTCTGCTTTTTGTATAATACTTTTTAAAATAAGGTTTTCTTTGTTATATGCAAAGTAGAAGCCAAACTCATCATCATCTGTATTTCTCATTGTTTTTAGGTTTGATAAATAGTGTTTGTTTATGTTGTAATCTAAAACTGATTTTAAACCATATGCTCCATCTGCTTTTCCTTGTGATACGGCTTTCATCATAGTAATTGTGTCAGGTGTTGGATAAACATCAATTTTAGGATAATCTCTTTTTACTCTATCATAACTGTGATATCCCTCAACAAGAGCCATAGTCTCACCTTCCATCTCTTTGAAAGTGTGAACATTTTTGTGCTCAATTCTAGTTAGCATAGCTAGAGGTGAAGTTACAAAAGCTTTATTTGAAAAAAGGAATCTCTCTTCTCTTTGTTTTGACTTTAAAACATTAATCATTAAATCAAGTTCTTCGTCTTCTAGCATATTCATAAAGTCGTCCCATTTCCCTTGAACAAACTCTAGTTCTAGTGCTAATTCATTTGCAATCAGTTCTAAATAGTCTATTGCATAACCTGTAGGAATTCCATTTTCGTTGAAGTTATATGGAGGTAAACTTGCATCATTTTGAACTCTTAATACTTTTTTATTTTGTAAGTATTCAAGCTCTTGCTTTGAAAAGTTGATTGTCTTTTTAAAATATACTACTAAAGTAGCTATTTTTTGTCCCTTTAAATTTAGTATCTCTTTTTCATAATACTCATCAGTCTTGTCAAAATTTAGTGATAGTTCAACATCTTTAAAAAGGCTCATTGATTCATCATCTCTAAATGAGCTATATATTGTTTTAAAGTCATTTTTTATTTCAAAAGCAGCTATCTTGTCATAGTTTTCATAATATACTTTAAATAAGTTAGAAATATAGACTTCTCTTTTTCCTGTATTTGTTTGAAAGTATAATTCAACTTGATTTGCTAAAATATCAATATTAGATTTTAAATTATTAGATAGTCTTAAAGAGTTGTTTGCATGGGAGCATGTTAATAGTATTATAAAAGTAAAAATTATTTTTATTGCATTTAATGCCATATATTGGTTCCTCTGTGGATTATAATAGTAGTATATAATAAGTTTAAATAGATGTAAATTAATAGTAAGAAATTAAGTTGTAATATTTCATTTTTAAAGGAAATAAATGCATTTTGTAATAAAAAATCTTTTTGTAGGAAAATCAAAAGAATATAAGTTAAGTAATAGAGTACTAAATAGTGCATATAAAAAAGAAGCACAAAATGAAATTCATGTTTCTAAACTTGGTGTAAAAAATGATGTGCAAGTTGATAAGAAAAATCATGGAGGAGTAGATAGAGCTGTTTGTATTTATTCCCAAGGTTCATACGACTTTTTAGAAGAGAAATTTGATATCAAGTTAAAAGAGTGCTCTTTTGGTGAAAATATTACATTGGAAAATTGTTCAGATAGTGATATTTATATTGGAGATATCTTTTCTTGTGGTGAAACATTATTGGAAGTTTCTCAGCCAAGGGTTCCTTGTTTTGTTATTTCAAAAGTCACAGGAATAAAAAATCTAACAAAAACTTTAGTTCAAGAGTGTAAAACAGGATTTTTGCTACGAACTATAAAAGAGGGCAAGATTTCAAAAGGAGATAGCTTCAATTTAGAAAAAAGAGTTAATACAAAGTATTCAATAGAGTTTATATCTAAGTGTTATCTAAATCCTATAAAATATGAAAAAGAAGTATTAGAACTTTTAAAAATAGACTCTTTAGCACAAGATTATAAAGATAATTTAAAAAGTAGATTAGAAAGAAAAATTGTAGGTATTGAAGAGTTTCAAAAAGATGTAATCTAATATATCAAGATATATTGATATATTAAGTTTTTTTTGCTATAGTTTTAAAATCGAAGAAGTAAAATACTAAAAGGAACATTTTTATGGATATTTTTTTAAAGTCTGCATCTGCATTAAATGATGAGACAAGAGTAAAATTGCTAAAATTTTTAAATATCCATGGAAAATGTTGCGTATGCGACTTAGAAAACTCTTTTGATATGATTCAATCAAGACTATCAAGACACTTAAAGATACTAAAAGAAGCAGGATTTTTAAGAGTAGATAGAGAAGGGCGATGGGCTTATTATTCAGTTAGAACACCCCTTGATGAGTTTAGACAAGCTTCAATAAAAGAGATTATGACTTTAGATATTGAGCTTCCAATTTTAACAAAGGCTTGTAATATATAATGACAGAAACACTATTTGTTTATGGAACACTTATGCCAAACTGCCCAAATGGACATGTTTTGGAAAATATTGTAGGTAAGTTTGTACCTGCAACAGTAAAAGGAAGACTTATTGATGCTGGCTGGTCAGCTTCAATGGGATATCCAGGAATAAGATTAGATGCAGGTGATGATACAATTCACGGGTATTTATTCTATTCATCAAATTTGATAGATAACTGGGACTATTTAGATGAGTTTGAAGGACAAGAGTTTCAAAGAACTCCTGTAACAGTTGAGAGATATGATGAGTTAGAAGTGGATACTTTTATTTATACTCTTAAGCAAGAAGTATTAGATATGGAAGAGGACTCTTAGGAGTTCTTTTTTTTAGTAAAACATATCAAGATATCTTGATGTGTTGATTTTAAAATAGGAAAATTTATGATATTAGCAAGTTCAATTTTTTTGATTACTTTAATATTTGTTATTTGGCAACCAAAGGGTTTACAAATAGGAACAACGGCTGTTATAGGAGCAATAGTTGCACTAATAGCAGGGGTTGTTAGTTTTGAGGATGTGTTAGTTGTAAGTGATATTGTTTGGGATGCAACCTTAGCATTTATTGGAATTATCATTCTTTCAATGGTTTTAGATGAGATTGGTTTCTTTGAGTGGTGTGCAATTAAAATGGCAAAACTCTCACGTGGAAATGGGCATTTAATGTTTGTATATGCTTTACTTCTTGGAAGTTTTGTTTCAGCACTTTTTGCAAATGATGGGGCAGCATTAATTCTAACACCAATTTTATTAGCAAAAATGAGAATTCTAAAACTAAATGCAAAAACAATTTTAGCCTTTTTACTTGCAGGTGGTTTTATTAGTGATTCTGCTTCTTTACCTTTTGTATTTTCAAACCTTACAAATATAGTTACAGCTAACTATTTTGATATAGGTTTCTTAGAGTATTTATCAAAAATGTTTGTTCCTTATGTAGTAAGTACAGTAGTTACTATCTCTTTTTTATGGGTGTTTTTACGAAAAGATATTCCTTCTACAATAGATGTAAGTTTACTAAAAAATCCAGATGAAGTATTAAAGAATAAAACTCTATTTAAATTTTCTTGGGTTTTTCTAGCCTTACTTTTAGTTGGATATTTTGTTGGCGATAACTATGATTTACCAGTTTCTGTATTTGCTTTAGGTGGCGGGTTGATTTTCTTAGCAATTGCAAGTTACACAAAAAGTGCCAGAGCTTGGCTTACAATTAAAACTGCACCTTGGCAAGTTGTATGGTTTAGTATTGGTTTATATATAGTTGTTTATGGTTTAAAAAATGCAGGTCTTACTGATTATTTAGCATCTATTTTACAAGATTTAGTTCAAAGAGGTGATGTGATTGCAATTTTAGGAACAGGATTTATCTCTGCATTTTTAAGTGCTATTATGAACAATATGCCAACGGTTATGATTATGGATATTGCTTTAACTGATATTCCAAATGAAACATTAGCATATGCAAATATTATTGGATGTAACTTAGGTCCTAAGATGACACCGTTTGGTTCTTTAGCAACTTTACTATGGCTTCATGTTTTATCTCAAAAGGGTGTGAAAATTGGTTTTTGGCAATATAGTAAATTTGGTTTAATAGTAACTCCACCTATTTTATTTGTGGTGTTGTTAACTTTAGTATAGACTGATTAGTTTTATATTATTTTGTTTGCACTAAGGCTTCATGGTGGGTACCCAGAAATCAAAGATTTCTACCCTTCCATTGCAGAATCGTTTAAGCAAAATATATAAAACTCTATTCCAAAATAATTTACACTAGTTGTTAGAATGCTTCTGCAACCATTAGGTCAAAACTTTAGTTTTGGGCACCAATGGTGAAGCCCTAATGAAAACAATTAGTGTAAATTATTAATTAGGAGTTTTGATGAAAAAAGTATTAATTTTATGTACAGGAAATTCTTGTAGAAGTATTATTGCAGAAGCACTTATAAATGCAAAGCTAGATGGTGTAAGTTCAGATTCATCTGGTGTAAAAGCAAGTGGAAGGGTTAATCCAAATGCACAAAAACTATTAGAGCAAAAAGGTATCTGGAAAGATGAGTATCATTCAAAAACTATTGATAAGGTTTTAGACAATGAGTATGATTTAGTAGTAACTGTTTGTGACCATGCAAATGAGACTTGTCCAATGTTTCCTAAGGTAACTAAAATTATTCATGTTGGTTTTGAAGATCCAGATGGAAAAGATTTTGATGCATTTCTTAATACATATGAAGAGATAGAATCTGTGTTATTACCAAAAGTTAAAGAGGCTTTAGGTTTATAAGATGTTTTTCTATTGGGAAAAATTTGTAGACTTTTTGGTTTATGATTCAATGGGTCTTACAAAAGGAGAGCACTTAGCTGATGCACTTCACTTTTTTATTTATGATACAGTTAAGATATTTATTCTTTTAGTGACTATTATTTATATAGTTAGCTTTTTAAGAAGTTATTTCCCTGTTGAAAAAATAAGAGATTATTTAAGTGGAAAACATAAACTAATTGGTCATGTCTTTGCTTCATTTTTTGGGATGCTAACTCCTTTTTGTTCTTGTAGTGCAATTCCACTTTTTCTAGGGTTTTTACAAGCAAGAATACCTCTAGGAGTAACTTTTTCTTATCTTATTTCAGCACCACTTAGTGATGCCGTTGTTATTGCACTTCTGTTTTCTCTTTTTGGAGTTAAGATTACTCTTCTTTATATTGGAACAGTAATTCTATTAGCAATAATTGCTGGACTTATAATAGGAAGTTTAAATCTAGAAAAAGAGGTTTTAATAGATGTGAAACCAGTTGATTCTTGTTGTGGTAGTGCAAGTGAAGAGAGTCAAAGTTTACAAAGTAGAGCAAAAGAAGCTTGGGCAGCTAGTATGGATATCTTTAAAAAGATTTATATTTATGTAATAATAGGTATAGGAATTGGAGCCTTTATTCATGGATATGTTCCAGCAGAAACTATTGTGAAGTATGCAGGTGGAGATGCTTGGTGGGCGCCACTTATGGGTGTAGTAATGGGAATACCTATGTATTCTAGTGCAGCTGGAATGTTACCACTTATTGAAGTTCTTACTTCAAAGGGAATGTTACTTGGAACTGCTCTTTCATTTATGATGGCAGTTGTTGCACTTAGTCTTCCAGAAGCATTGATTTTAAAAAGAGTATTGTCAATGAAGCTTATTTCAATATTTTTTGGAACTGTAGGTGTGGCAATATTTATAGTTGGAGTTGTTTTCAACTCTATTTTATAAAAAAGGTTATCTTTAAAAAGGAAAAAAATGAAAATTGAAATTTTAGGTACGGGTTGTACAAAGTGTGAAGCGTTACTTCAAAATGTAAAACAAGCAGTTGCAGATGAAAAAATATTTGCACAAATAGAAAAAGTTGATGACCCAATCAAAATTATGGAATATCAAGTTTTATCAACACCGTCACTTGTGGTAAATGGAGTTGTTAAAAGTAGTGGTAAATTATTAAATAAAGAAGAAGTAAAAGAGTTTTTAAAATAGCAATTGTAACTTTCACTAAGATTTAGCTATAGTTTCATAAAAATTATAAAGATAATATATTGAGTGAAAGTAGATTAGGGCAGATTTATGCCATATTAGCATTTTTATTTTGGGGTGGTTTAGCCCCAATATATTTTAAACAAGTATCAAATGTAGATGCCTTTGAAATTCTTATTTATAGAATACTTTTTTCATGTGTAACACTTCTTCCTTTTTTTCTTTTTAAAAAGGAACTTCACGCTTTAATAACTGCTGTAAAAGATTTTAGGACTATAAAATATCTATTTTTCTCAACTTTTGTTATCTCTTTAAACTGGCTAACTTTTATTTGGGCAATTGCAAACGATAGGATACTAGAGGCTTCTTTGGGGTATTATATTAATCCTTTAGTAAATGTAGGACTTGGGTTTTTAATCTTTAGTGAAAGAATGACAAGAAATCAATATATAGCAATTTTTATTGGTGTAGTAGCTGTTTTATATCAGCTTTTTTCCCTTGGTTATTTACCAATGGTTTCATTAATACTTGCTTTCTCTTTTGGTTTTTATGGAATGCTTAGAAAAAAAGCAAATGTTGGTTCTATAGCAGGACTTTTCATAGAAGTAGTTATTCTTTTACCTTTTGCTTTGGCATATCTATTTTATTTGTATCAATATGAAGTGGTAGCCTTTTTTGAATCAACTTCTTTTTATACTTCATTTATGCTTGCTCTTAGTGGATTAGTTACTGTTATTCCTCTTTTATTATTTAATGGAGCAGCTACAAGAATGAAGTTAACAACTATTGGCTTCTTCCAATATATAGGACCTACTGTTGCATTTTTTATAGCAATTTTTGTTTATAATGAAGAGTTTAACTTTGATAAGCTAGTAACCTTTATACTTATTTGGATAGCACTTTTTGTGTTCTCTTTAGATACAATAAATAAATTAAGAAAAGGTACAAATAAGAAGTAACCATTTTGTTTCTTAATTTTTGTAATATCACAAAAAATAAAGGAATAAAAATAGCTAATTTAAGAGTTGTTAAACTAGCTTTTTTGCTAGTGGTTTTTTGTAATGTAGCAGTTGATATTTCCCACAAAATACTTTTACAAAATATTGCATTTAAAGTATTTGATGGAAGTGAACAAGTTGTTTGGATATCTATTATAAATCTTCTTATAATAGTTCCTTTTTTACTTCTGTTTTCTCTTAGTGGTTTTTTAAGTGATAAATATCATAAAAAAGATGTTCTGATTTATGGAGCTTTATCCTCTTTTTCTTTATCTGTTTTAATGTTAATCGCTTATTTTATTGGCTCATTTTATCTAGCAATGGCAACTTTGTTTTTACTTGCTATTCAAAGTACTATTTATTCTCCTGCAAAATTTGGAATTATAATTGATATCTATGGAAAAAGTGAGCTATCAAAAGGAAACTCTAGTTTACAAGCAGTTTCTATAATTGCTATATTAGTATCAATGGCAACTTTTTCTTTTATCTTTGAAAGCTTTTTTCAGTTTAATAATTTAGAGGTTTTAAATACAAAAGAAGAATTACTAAAAGCCTTACTGCCATTATCTTTATATATCTTGCCTATAGCTATTTTAGAGATGCTTGTCTCTTTTGTTGTATTAAAAAATATAAAAACAAAAGTAAAAAGAAACAAAGACTTAAAACTTGATTTACAAGCTATGTTTTTAGGAAAATTATTTAAAAACAATGTTCAAGATATTTTTAGTAGAAAAATCATTTTCTTATGTGTTTTAGGACTTGGATTGTTTTGGGGAATTTCCCAAGGGATGATTGCAACTTTTCCTTCTTATGCAAAGATGTATTTAGGTATAGATGATGTGTTTGTTATAAATGGTGTAATAGCAGCTTCAGGAATAGGTATTGCTTTAGGAAGTTTCTTTTACTCAAGATATTCAAAACACTATATTGAAGTTGGTACTATACCTTTTGCAGCTCTTGGTATGAGTATTATGATTTTTATTTCAACTATAGTTGAAAGTGCATCTTTTTTAGCATTTAGCTTTTTGATTTTTGGTTTCTTTGGAGGACTGTTTGTTGTACCTTTAAATGCACTAATTCAGTTTAATGCACCAAAGAAAAAACTAGGTACTATCTTAGCTGGGAATAATTGGTTTCATTCTTTATTTATGTTTTTTATTTTAGTCCTTACAACAACAGTCTCTTTATATAATCTTGACCCTCTTAATACAATTTATCTAATACTATTTTTGATGTGTCTTGGAAGTTTATTTGTAGTTGTATCTTTACCCCAATCTATGATTATCTTCTTTTTAAAATGGCTTGTTGGCTTAAAGTATAAGCTTGAAATACAAGGAGTAAAATATATACCTTCTTCAAGTGGAGCTTTACTTTTAGGGAATCATGTCTCTTGGTTAGATTGGGCAGTTATATATCTAGCAACTCCAAGAGAAATAAAGTTTGTCATGGATAAAACTATTTATTCAAAGTGGTATTTAAATTGGTTAATGAAACTGTTTAAAATCATTCCTATTAGTACTAAAGGGAGTAAAAAGACAATAGAGATTGTAGCAAAAGAGTTAGATGAAGGAAATATTATAGTTTTATTTCCAGAAGGAAGTATAACTAGAAACGGTCATTTAGGAGAGTTTAAAAAAGGCTTTGAAAAGATTTTAGAAAGAACAAACTCTGATGTACCCGTTATTGCTTTTTATATTAGAGGTTTATGGCAAAGTATGTTTAGTAGAGCTAATAATAAATATAAAAAGTCATATAGAACAAATACAATCACTGTGTCTTTTTCAAAGCCAATAAAAAAGTATAAAGCAAATACTATAAATATAAAAAATGAAATCAAAGCATTATCTACTAAGTCTTGGCAGAGTCATACTAAAGAGTTAGGTTTAGTAAGTGAGACTATTTTTGATAGATTAAAACAGATGAAAAGAAATATTGTATTTGCTGATTCAACAGGAGTTGAACTTTCTGGATATAAATTTTTAACAGCTTCTATTCTTTTTAAAAATCTTTTGAAATATAGAATAAAAAAGAAAAATATTGGAATACTACTTCCTTCAACAGCGGCTGGGGCTTTTATAAATAACTCTGTTTTAATGTTAGGAAAGACTGTTGTAAATCTGAACTTTACAGCTTCAATGGCTTCTTTAAAATTATCAGTTAAAAATGCAGATATAAAAACAATAATCACTTCAAAAAAGTTTGTAGATAAACTGCAAGAAAAAGGTATTCAAATAAACGAGGTCTTAAGTATTTGTGATGTGGTTTATTTGGAAGACTTAAAAGAGCTTATTAGCAAAGCAATTGGATTAACGACATTTATTAGTGTAATAGCCTTACCAAGCTTTATTTTAAAAGCAATGCATATAAAAAAGGTTCCTAGAAAATCAACTGCTTTAATTATGTTTAGTAGTGGAAGTGAAGGAGTTCCTAAAGGAATAGAGTTAAGTCATAAAAATGTTTTAGGAAATTGCCAACAAATAGCTTCTATATTAAATGTAGATGATAAAGATGTTATTGTTGGTTCACTTCCTCTGTTTCATGCTTTTGGAACAGTTGTGACTAACTTCTTACCTTTAATTGAAGGTATAAAATGTGTAGCTCACCCAGATCCAACAGATGGATATGAAATAGGAAAACTTGTTTCAAAACATAAAGCAACAGTTATGCTTGGAACATCAACATTTTTTAGACTATATACAAAAAACAAAAAGCTAAAAAAAGAGATGTTTGAATCTTTAAGACTTGTAGTTGCAGGAGCAGAAAAACTCTCTTCTAAAGTTAGACAAGAGTTTTATGAGAAGTTTGATAAAGAGATTTTAGAAGGTTATGGAACAACTGAAACCACACCTGTTGCTTGTTGCAACTTACCTAATATAAAAACTCCTGAAGGTCTTCAAGTAGGAAATAAAATTGGCAGTGTAGGAATGCCAATTCCTGGAACAAAAATCAAAATAGTAGACCCAGATAGTTTTGCTGAGTTAAAAGTAGGTGAAGCTGGTATGGTTTTGATTTCTGGGGTTCAAGTTATGAAAGGTTATTTAAAAGATAAGAAAAAAACTAAAGAGGTAATAGTTAAACTTGAGGGAAGAAAGTACTATCTTACAGGAGATAAAGGCTATTTAGATAAAGATGGTTTCTTGTTTTTAATTGATAGATACTCAAGGTTTGCAAAGCTTGGTGGAGAGATGATTAGTCTTGGAGCCGTAGAGCAAAATATAGAAAAGTTAATTACAAGCGATGAAATAGAGTTTGTAGCTACTTCAAAAGAGGATGAGAAAAAGGGTGAAAAGATTATTCTTTTACTTTCAAATATCAAAGAAGATGAACTAGAAAAACTAAAAAAAGATGTGAAAGAGAAGTTTGATAATAATCTTATGATTCCTAGCCTTTATAAAATAGTAGATGAGGTTCCAAAACTTGGAAGTGGGAAATTAGATTTTAAAAGGGCTAAAAAAATGGTTGAAGATTTATAGTAAAGAGATTAACTCTCTTTACTATGATGGCATAACTCTTTTATAATATCATCTTGCTGACCACAAAAATTTCCATTTTTTTCAATTAGGAATAAATCCTTTGCCATTCCTTTGATTGAGCTAAGTTTTGCAGTTTCAATCTCTATACCAAACTCATCAAAAATATTTGCAATATAAGCAAAAAGACCCTTTTGATCTTTTGCTGTAACTTGCATTGAAGCTAAATAGGTAGTGTGATTACAGTTTATGTGAATACCTTTTTCTTCAATCTTTGGAGTTAAGAGCCTTGTTTTTTTACTCATATCAAAAGAGTTTTCAATCATTTGTTCTATGAATGGAATATCCTCATCATCAACTCTTTCTGAAAAGTTTATTTCAAAGAATTTCTTTTCATCAAAAAGTTTAAAGATATTCATTGTAGAGATATTTAAAAACTCTAACTTACCAAGTAAGAAACCAAGATTTAAAGGAATAGCTCTAATAATTTTAATAGATAGTTGATCTTCATTTATAACTTTATATGTAAAATCTTTTACATCATAAGCCCTAACTGCAATATCGATTATTTCATTTGATTTACATTTTAAGAACATTTGATTTGAAGAGATATAAGTAATCTTTTTCTTCATGATATTTGATAAGTTTTTATACTTTTCTAGCTTTTTGATTCTTTCTTGTTTTGCATTTCTTCTTGCATTTTCACTTAATAAAGAAGTGTTATTAAAAGCAGGCAATGCTTGTAAATATAACTGTTTTAAAAGTGAAGCAGTAGAGCTTTTATACACAGATTCTCCAACTGCTGAAATATCTGCATAAGTTACTACATAAAGCATTTTTAGAGCTAATTTAGTTTGTAATAAAGCAGTAAAAGACAGAATAACTTTTTCTGAATAAATATCTTCACTTGAAGCAACTTTACTCATCATATTATGATGTCTTACTAGAAGAGCTCCTAATTGAATATGATTTTTATCTAAATCAAAAGATGTCATCATATTTTTAAACAGTTTTTCCCCTGCAATATGATGGTCTGTAATTCTTCCTTTTCCTACATCATGGAATAAACAAGCAAGTCTTACTAGTGTTTTTTCTTTTGCATCAAAACTATTAAAGATATCTTTTACATAATCATCTTTTATATTTGTCAGTTTTTTTAGAGTTTTTATTGAGTGAATATCAACTGGATGTTGATGGTAGCCATCAAATTGTGGTTGGTGAACTATTTTTTTAGTTACAGGTAAAACAGATTGGAACAATCTTGCATTATATAAAAGCTTAATAATTGGATAAAGGTTTTGTTTATACAGAAGTTGTTTAATTGTTTTTTTCAACTCTTTAGTTTGTTTATTGGGTAGCTTAGTTTTACTAGCATACTCAACATATGACCTATCAAAATGCTTTACATCCCTTGGAAGTGAGATTAGCTCTTTTAATAGATTGTTTAGTGTTTTAGGTTTAGCATTAAATGAAGTATAAAGTTTATTTTCATAAACATAAAGGTTTTTCTTAATTCTATACTCTTTAAGTCTTGAAATATTTTTTGCATCAAAAAGAACTTTTCTAGTGAACTTTTTAACCATGATAGTTGAAAAGAAGTGAACATTATGCAAACACTCAATAAGTTTTGACATACATTGTCTCTCTTTTGTAAGTCTAGGTCTATTTTTAAATCCCATCTTAGAACTTAACTCAGGTAGAATATCAAAGTTTACAACATCAAGTTTCTTTTTTGAAATACTATGAAGGTAGTTTCTAACTCTAAAAATGTACTCTAAAGAGCTTCTATATCTTTTGTACTCTTCTTCTGAGAACTCTTTTCCCATTAGTTGTTTTATATCACTAACCCCATAAGCAATAGTAGCAGTCCAGAAAATCATATTTGATTCTCTCATTCCACCGTAACCATCTTTGATATTTGGCTCCATTTTTAGTGGATATTTTAAAAGTCTTTTTTTATGTTCATCTAGTTTTTCTAATACAAAATCTTTTTGGTAGGTATTTCTTATTTTCTTTAAAACATTTTGATATGAAAACCAAAGGTGCTTAGAACCATAAATCATTCTTGATTCTAAGATTGAAGATTTAATAGTAATATCTTCTTGAACTGATAGTTCAATCTCTTTTATTTCATGAACTCTAGAACCAAGTTTAAGTCCACAATCCCATGCTAAAGTTACAAGCTCTTCCATAATAGCTTTTAGGTTATAGCCTTTTATATCTTCATAAAGAATCATTAAATCAACATCAGAGTAGATACATAGTTGTTCTCGTCCATAACTTCCTAAGGCTATAAGAGAGATAGGAATAGAAGTACTCATTGGTTGATAATCACCAAAATGTTTTCGTAGGATATATTTGTATAGAAGAATTATAAATTTATCAGTATGTTTAGTATGTTTTACAAAGAAATCTTTTCCACCAGTTGTTTCCAAAACTTCATCAATTGAGTTTACATATGATTTAAAATAAGTTCTAAAAACCTTTGAAATCTCAAAGTCTTCAGCACCTTTTGTTATTAGTTCTTCAACTTGTATGTTTAATTCAGTCATCTAAAAAACCCTTATGAATATCAAGTTTTTTCCTTAGAGTGATTCTATTTAGACCTAAATGTTTTGCCATTTGTACTTGTGATTTGTATTTCTTTTTTGCAGCTTTTAATAAAGGAACTTCAAAAAGGTATACAAAGTCTTTATATGAATTCTCTCCTTGTAGGTTTGAGAACATATAGTTTTCCATAAACATTAAAATCTCATCTTCTCCTATTGTTTCAAATAAATAAGAGAAGTAAATAGATTTTCTAAGGCTATGTGCATTGTTTGATAAGTTTATCATAAGTTTAGATGGAAGTACAGGCTCTAAATCTAAAGTTTTACTAGCTTCTTTTGAAAACTTAGTAATAAGCTGTTTAACATCTTCTTCCCTATCTTTTAAAGCAGGAAGTTCAATAGTAATCGAAAATAAATCAGCTAATTTTGAGTTTAACTCATGTTTTAGCGTTGTTGCGATTACTCTGATATTGTTGTCATTTAGCCAGTTTATTACTAAATCTATATTTGTAATATTTTCTATTTTATCTAGGATGATTGCTTCATTTTGCAAGGAGATTATATTATCACTAATATCTCGTTGTAGAGACTTTGCTTTATACTCTTTTACATTGGGCAAAATATATCTTGCTAAAGATTTTTTACCAACACCTGCATCTCCTGTGATTAAAGCATTAACTTCTACACTTTGAAGAAGTTGAGCTGAGTTTAATATCTCTTTTGAGTTTTTTGATTTTGCAATATATTCTTCCATTTTTTAGTCCTAGTTCTTTTTCTTTGTTAAAAATATAAATACTGAAAGAGCAATTAATATCATAGAAATACCTGTAATTAGGTATAAAGCATTAATCATCTTATCATAGTCAGTAAGGGCAATTTTAAATACAACCATTAGTGCTTCAATAGATAAAGCTATAGTAATGGCAATAAGAAACTTTGTGATAATTTTTGTTTCTACTTTTGAGTTTTTTGAATAACTCTTAAAATAAACTTCTTGTTCTAGTATTGTTTTTGCAAGGTCAAAGATTGCAATACCTAAGGTTAAAGCAATTACAGGTTTGAATATTGCATCTAAATCAAAAATTCCTTTAATTAAAAAAGAGTGTGCAAAATCATAAATTGAATAACAAACTATAAATAAAGCCAATAAAAACATTGAATATCCAGCTATTAGATAAAAAGTTTTTGTAAGGGTATGAAAAGGTTTGTTTAATTCAATTAGATTTAGTCTTTCAAGAAGCGTCTCAATCTTAAAATCAAAAAAGATAATATCATCACCTTCTTTTATAGAAACAGTAATACAATTATGTCTAGTAGCACTACTTATATAAGGTGAACTAAAAGCTGTTTTACAGTTCTCTTTAAAATGAAGCTTAGATATTAGATATTCCCTTGAGATATCTTTTTCTTTTGCATCTTCTTTGAATCTATGATAGTTAGGAGAGGTTTGAACTTTAGTATCTTTGTTTACAATATAAACAAGTTCTAAAGATGGAAAAATTTTAAAAAGAGTTTTAAATTTACTTGATTTGTGTTTCTTAACTTCACCAAATTTATTTAAACTCTCTTCTATAAACTCTTCAATTTTGTCTTGATTTTGAATATATACTTCAAAGTACTCTTTCATGAACCACTCCTATATTCGTATGTGTAGTTAATTATAACATATAAAGAAAAAACTAAGTGTATAAAAAATAAACAATTATTTAAAAACTATTTATTTGTAAAAAAAATTAATTTTTTGTAAATTTTTTAAATATATGTTAGTAACCAAAGAATAGGAATTTTTTGAATAAAATTCATTAAATTTACTTTTTATATGTATAAATTATATACAACAAAAATGTTTATTTGCTTTTTGAAATCTGTTACAATTTCTGCATATTTACTTTGAAAAGGAAGAATATGGAAAATTTTAACGACTTAAAATACATACTAGATGGTTTTCTATTTGTATTTTCAGGTGTATTAGTAATGTGGATGGCTGCAGGTTTTGCAATGCTAGAATCTGGTCTAACAAGATCAAAAAATAATGCAACAGTATTAACAAAGAATATTGCACTATTTGCAATCTCTTGTATTATGTATTATTTTGTAGGATATAACTTAATGTATGGTGATGGTTCAGCTTTCATGGGAAGCTTCTCAACAATTAGTATGGAAAACGGTGCTGACGCTACTTATCCAGCTGCAGCAGACTTTTTCTTCCAAGTTATGTTCGTAGCAACTGCTGCATCGGTAATTTCTGGTACTGTGGCTGAAAGAATGAAATTATGGCCATTTTTAATCTTTGTTGTAATTTTAAGTGGTGTAATTTATCCAATTCAAGGTCACTGGACATGGGGTGGGTCTGAACTTGGTGGTTTAATTGCTGGGTTCTCTGATTTCGCTGGTTCAACTATTGTTCACTCTGTTGGTGGATGGGCTGCTTTAGCTGGTGTATTAATTCTTGGTGCTAGAAAAGGAAAATATACTAAAGATGGTAAAGTAAGACCAATCCCTGGTTCAAACTTAACTCTTGCAACTTTAGGTACATTCATTTTATGGATGGGATGGTTTGGATTTAATGGTGGTTCTCAATTAGCATTAGGTTCAAAAGCTGATATCGATGGTATTGCATTAGTAGTTGCAGATACAAATATGGCAGCTTGTGCAGGTGCAATTATGGCGGCTTTATTAACTCAACTACTTTATAAAAAAGTTGATTTAACTATGGTATTAAATGGTGCTTTAGCTGGTTTAGTTTCAGTTACTGCAGGTCCTGATTTAGGAATGTTAGTTTCATTTATTGAAGGTATAGTTGGTGGTGCTTTAGTTGTATTTGCAGTTCCATTCTTTGATAAGTTAAGAATTGATGATCCTGTTGGTGCTTTATCTGTTCACTTAGTAGCAGGTATCTGGGGAACATTAGCTGTTGGTATTTTCAATCCAGAAGTTACAATCCTAGCGCAAATTAAAGGTATCGTTGTAATTGGAGCATTTGTATTCATTGTTTCATTTATTGTTTGGAAAATCTTAGACTTAGTTATTGGACTAAGAGTAGATGAAGAGACTGAAATTACAGGATTAGATATTCATGAGACTGGTCTTGAGTGTTACCCTGAATTCAAAAAAGCTTAATATATAAAAGGAAGATACAATGAAAAAAGTTGAAGCAATTATAAAACCTTTTAAACTAGAAGATGTAAAAGAGGCATTAGTTGAAAATGGTATCTCTGGTATGACTGTATCAGATGTAAAAGGATACGGTAGACAACAAGGACACTCAGAGCTTTATAGAGGAGCTGAGTATGTTGTTGACTTCTTAGCAAAAATTAAAGTAGAAGTTATTGTAAATGACGAAGATGTAGATTCAACAATAGGTGTTATTGTTGAAGCAGCTAAAACTGGAAAAATTGGTGATGGAAAGATTTTTGTTACTTCTATTGATGAGGTAGTTAGAATTAGAACAGAACAAAGAGGTAGTGAAGCTGTTTAATATATAAAATCAAAGAAGAGCTTTTCTTCTTTGATTTAAATCTTATACTCCCTGTATATTTTTTATACACATACTATCTATATAAACTTATTAAAAAAATATATAATGTTTCTTAAGAAAACTTAGGAAGGGTTAAATATGGACTTACAATCAGTTAGTTATGTACTTGATACATTTTTTGCAATCTTTGCAATGACACTTATTATCTTTATGGTTCCAGGTTTTGCTATGCTTGAAGCAGGGCTTGTAAGAACTAAAAACGTTTCAGCAGTATTAATGGTTAATACAATGATTTATGCAGTTGCTTCATTGGCATTTTTACTTGTTGGTTACTCAATTGCTTTTGGAGACTTTGGAAGTGATTCAATGTCAAAATGGGCAGCTTTTCTTTTCCAAATGGCATTTGTTGGTAAAGTAATCAATATTATGTCTGGTGGGGTTAGTGAAAGAGCAAAAGTTCTACCATTAGCTTTATTTACTGTAATTATGGGTGGATTTATTTATCCTGTTGTTGTTAACTGGTCTTGGGGAAGTGATATGTTAGCAGGAACATTTTTAGATTTATCTATGTATGACTTAGCTGGTTCAACAGTTATTCACTCAACTGGTGGATGGGCACTATTAGCTGCAATTTTAATTATTGGAGCAAGACGTGGAAGATATCCTAAAGAAGGTGGAGTAAGAGTAATTCCAGCATCAAATATCCCACTTGTAACATTAGGTGCATTTCTTTTATGGATTGGATGGTTTGGATTTAATGGTGGTTCAGTAGGTTCAATTGCTTCAAAAGAGAGTGCTGATGCAGTTGCTTTAACTATTATGAATACAAATACAGCTGGTTTATCAGGTGCAATTATTGTTGGTGCATTTATGTACTTTAGATATAAAAAGCTTGATATTACTATGGTATTAAATGGTGCTTTAGGTGGTTTAGTTGCAATTACAGCAGGACCTGATCTTTATAATATTTATACTCCAATTTTAATTGGTGCTATTGGTGGAGCACTTGTTGTATTTGGTGTATCTTTCTTTGATAAGTTAAAACTTGATGACCCTGTGGGGGCTTTATCAGTTCACTTATTAAATGGTATTTGGGGAACATTAGCCGTTGGTATCTTTGCAAGTAATGGTGATGATATTACATTCTTAGGTCAATTAAAAGGTGTAGTAGTTGTTGCAGTATTTGCCTTTGTTGTTTCATATATTGTTTTATTTGTTATTAATAAAATAGCTCCATTAAGAGCTCACAATGATGAAGAAATGCAAGGTTTAGATGTAGAAGAGTGTGGTTTAGAAGCTTACCCTGAGTTTAAAAGAGCATTTTAGAATATAATTTGATTTTAAAAATATTTTGTTAAAATAGAAAGATTAATAAAAAGGATTAATAGTGAAAAAAATTGAAGCAGTGATTAAGCCGTTTAAATTAGAGGATGTAAAAGATGCTTTAACTGAAGCAGGTATTACTGGTATGACTGTATCTGATGTAAAAGGATATGGAAGACAGCAAGGACACTCTGAACTATATAGAGGTGCTGAGTATGTTGTTGATTTCTTACCAAAAATTAAAATCGAACTAATTGTTGCGGAAGATAGTGTTGATAGTACAATTGATATTATTATCAATGCAGCTAAAACTGGTAAAATCGGTGATGGTAAAATCTTTGTTTCACCAATTGAAAAAACAATCAGAATAAGAACTGGTGAAGAAGACGAGGACGCTATTTAGTATGGAAACTTTTGAAATAGACTCTGCTTTAGATATGCACCTTCACTTACGTGATGGTGAAATGTTAAAACTAGTTGGTCCTTTAACATCTGAAACTTTTAGTGGGGCATTAATTATGCCTAATTTAGTTCCTCCTGTTACAACTAAAGAAGCTATGCTTGAATATAAGCAAAGAATTAATGAAGCATGTAGTGAAGATAAGTTTGAACCACATTTAACACTATTTTTTCAAAATGATTACTCGTATGAGTTTTTAGAAGATATCAAAGATGATATCATTGGTATCAAACTTTATCCTGCAGGAATTACAACAAATTCTGAAACAGGTGTTGCTTCAATGGATGTTGAAGTATTAAGACCTACATTAGAGTCTATGAGTAAATTAGGTATTCCTCTTTGTATCCATGGTGAAACAAATGGTTTTGTTATGGATAGAGAAAAAGAGTTTATGCCTATTTATGAATCAATAGCAAAAGCTTTTCCTGACTTAAAAATTATTATGGAGCATATTACTACAAAGGATGCTGTAGAGCTTCTTGATAAGTATGCTAACCTTTATGCAACAGTAACATTACATCACTTATTAATTACACTTGATGATGTTGCTGGTGGAATGTTAAATCCGCACCTTTTCTGTAAACCAATTGCAAAAAGACCTGAAGATAGAGATGCCTTATTAGATGCAGCATTAAAAGCACATCCAAAATTAATGTTTGGAAGTGACTCAGCCCCTCATCCAAAACATAAAAAAGAGTGTTGTGGTTGTGCAGCAGGTGTATTTACATCTCCAATTGCACTACAAGTATTAACTCAATTGTTTGAAGAGAATGATTCTTTAGATAATTTAAATGCTTTTGTAAGTTTAAATGCAAGAAAAATTTATAACTTAAACCCTATAAAAAAGACTGTTAAGTTAGTGAAGAAGAACTTTGTTGTTCCAGCTTCATATAATTATAAGGGTGAAAATGTTGTACCAATGTATGCTGGTGAAGTATTAAATTGGTCAATTCAAACTATAGAAGACTAAGGGTTAACGCCCATGTCTTTCTTGTAAAAGACGTTTGATATTCTCAGATGACTCTTTTGCTTTTTTAATTCTTTCTTCTCTCATCTCTCTTAATGTATCAAGTGTTTCTTGTTTTTCATGGTCAATATTAGACTCAATTTGAATTGCTTTTCTATTATTTTGAATTCCTGATACAGCAGCAAACTTCTCAGTACTGTTGATATATACTTTTGCTGATGGAGAAGTTGCATTTTTATTAAAAACTATTACATCATCTGCTTTTAATCCAAGTAGTTCTGAAACTGTCATCTCTGTTTCAGCCATAATAGCTTCGATTCCCATTTTAGCACCAGAAATAAGTGTAGTAATATCTTTTTTTCTACTTGCTTTTTTATTTCTTCCTTCTGAGAAGATTTTTTCAACAATTTTATTTAGAAGTGTTTCAATATATGAAATAGGGTAACAAATAGATAAGAAACCTGATTCTTCATCAATAGTGATTTCAAGTACAACTAGTAGAACAATTTCGTGGTCAGAGATAATCTGAATTGCATTTGCATTTGTATCCCTTGACTCAATTTTAAAGTTTAAAGTTGTAACTTCATCCCATGCTTTATACATATGTTTAACAAACATTTTATAGAAGTGTTCAAAAATATTTACTTCAATCTCAGTAAGTTCTCTATCTAGGTTATCACTTGCAGCAACTGCTCCACTTCCTAATAGTTCAGCAATAATTTTGTGGGAAATTCCAGGGTTACACTCAATTACAATTCTTCCCTCTAAAGGTTTGATTGAAAGAGTATTTAGTGATGTTAATTGTGGAATAGAAAGAATAAACTCTCCATATGTCATTTGCTCAATTGAATATAGTTTGATATCAACTATTTTTCTAAGCATTGCAGACAGGTCTGTAATCAGATCCCTTAACATCTTGTCATGTAGAGTTGAGAAGGCTTTAAACTGCTCATTTGAAATTCTATTTGGCTTTTTAAAGTCATAAATAGAATAGTTTTTTTCTTTAGATACAATCTGTTCTTCGGCCGCTGTTTCAATCTCTTCACCGGCATCGGCAATATCTAAAAGTGCATCAATCTCATCTTGACTTAAAAACTCAGCCATACTATCCTCTTATCTCTAATTCAACGTCTAAAGCACCAAGCTCTTTGATCATTTTTAGGGTATCAATTATTTCAGTAATTGGTAATTTCATTACCTTCATTGCTCTTACTAAATCTGAAACAGTTGGTTGCTTTTTTGTGTTCATTAAAGTATTGTCAATATTAACAGCAACTGGCTTGTTTTCAAGTCTTACATCATCGCCAATATCTTGACCTTTATTAATCTTTTTATCATCCCATTGAACATCACTAAGTTCAGATTTTTTAATTCTAATTGTAAAATCATTTTTAGCTACGGTAACAGGACCAATTGGAATATCAAGTCCCGCAATAATAGTCTCTCTAGCAACATCTATGATAATTTTTTTCTTAAATGTAGAGTCTAATTGAATACTTTGAACATCAGAAAGAAATTTAACAATTGAACTATCTAAAGGCTTTTTTACATAGATAGTTCTTGTGTCAAGGGCAACTGCTAGAGGTTTATTAAAAAATTCATTAATCTTTTTTTCTACTAGATATGCTTGTTTTGCATCATTTTTTAATAAACTTAGTTTGATGCTATCTTCATTTTTAAGTGAGTATTCTACTTCGTTTTCAACTGTTGCACCCTCGTAAATAAAACCTGTAGTTTCATTTTGATTGTCTGCAACAATAGAACCTTGTGCAAGTGCATAAACTTGGCCATCAACTGCTTTTAGTTGAGTTAGTAGAAGTTCTCCATTATCAATAGATTTTGCATCCCCTATGGCAGAGATTTTTACTTTTATCTTGTCCCCTTGCCTTGCAAAAGGAGGAAGTTCTGCTGTTACCATAACAGCAGCAATATTTTTTGATTTAATTGATGAGGCAGGTATTTTAATATATGAGTTTCTAAGAAGGTTTTGTAAACTTTGCATAGTGAATTGTGATTTGTCTCCAGAGCCTGCAAGTCCCACAACAAGCCCATATCCAATAAGTTGGTTATCTCTAATTCCTACAACATTTGAAATATCTTTAATAGTTACAGCATAAATACTTTGTAAAAAAAATAATAAAACTATAAAAAACTTCAACACTACACCTCTTTGATAATTGAGAATATTTTATCTAAAATTTTATAAAAACAAGGTATAATTTTCTTTAAAAACAATTTTAGGGCAATCTTTTGACTATATATATCTACGGTAGTGAAAGTTTTAAAAGTGAAATAAACGCTGTTTTAAGACATTCTAATATAAAGTTTAGACTCGATGACAAGGGTGAAGTAAAAGAGTTAAAGACTTTAGAGGAATTAAAAGCAGCAATAGAAGAAAACCCTAATAATATATACTTAATTGATGACTCAAAGATTATAAAAAAGAATATACTTACAGATAAAATAAAATTTTTAAAACCTAAAGATGGAATAGACCAAGATTATCTTCTAGACCATGGAATAGGTGATGTTTCTGTTGACTCCATTGATGAACTTTCTAAGCATATCATAAGAAGACTAGATTCAATTATAGAAAAAGAAGATGATATTGAAGATATTCAAGATTCAATCATAGAAATAGTTGAAGGTGCTTATGAAGAAGACTTTGAGAATAAAACTTCTAATGATTATATAGTAGAAGAAATTGAAGATGTAAGTGCAGAGAATAAAGAAGAAGAAGTAGAAGAAGTTACCTTAGATGACGAGTTAAGTGCCCTTCTTTCATCTTCAAAAGATGATGATGAGTCTTTCTTTGAAGAAGAAAATGAGTACTCTAATATGAGTGATGAAGATGCTTTAGCTGATATTTTAAATCAAGTTGAAGAGGTTGAAATTCCAGAATCAAGAGTTAAAAAAGAAGTTGAAGATGAAAGTGAATTTGAACCTTCTTCTAATTTAGATGACCTCTTAGTACAATTAGAAGAGAGTCACAATGAGCAAGTTGATTCAAGTTTGGAAGAAAATAGTGAAACAAGAAGTTCTGAAGATTTAGAGGATTTACAAGATGTTTTAAATCAAATAGAAGAAACTTCTATTTCTGAAATAAAAGAAGAAGAGAACACTGTAGATCCACTTATGGATTTGAGTTTTGATGATAATTTAGATAATATAGAAAATAATGAAAAGAGTATTGAACTTAAAGAAGTTCCAAATACTCAAGGAGAAAACATGTCAGATGATTTTTCAGAGTTTGATACTCTAAGTGAAAATGATATTCTTGCTGCTTTAAATAGCGTTGATAATGTAACTGTTACAAAAGAAGATAAATCACAAGAAAATATTGCACAAGCTAGTAATTCATCAAACTCTGTAGATGTTAATTCAGCGAATACAGATGATATTGCTAAACTAATTACACAATTATTAAATAATAAAACATTAGAAATAACAATCAAAGTTAAAGAGTAGCATGGATCTAATAGCTATTGCAGAAAATACGGTAAAGATTATTTTAATCTTAGGTTTACCGTCATTGATTGTAAGTATGGTAATTGGACTTATCATCTCAATCTTTCAAGCAGTAACTCAGGTTTCAGATGCATCATTAACTTTTGTTCCTAAGGTTATTGTTGTATCAATTTTTGTTTTAATAACCTTACCTTGGGTTGGTGATCATATCACAACATATACTAAGGATCTTTGGGATTTAATGTTGATTTTTGGAGAGTGATTTATGATTGATCAATTATATAGTTTAAAAAAACTTCAATCAGATCAAAAACTTATGGAAAAAGCTCAGTTACAATCAAAAATAAATCAATTAGATGCTGAAATTATGCTTACTCACAATCAAATAAATAGTGCTTGTGTTCAAAAATTTGGGGCAATCTCTGATTTTGCAGTTTTAGAAATGCATAAGAATACAATGAAAGAGCATGTAAAAAAACTTGAGTCAGAAAAACTTGGAATTGCTGCTAAGATGGAGAAAGTTATTGAAGAGATAATTGAACTTCAAAAAGAGACAGAACAATATGAATATATTCTTGATGAGATAAAGCAAGAAAAGCAATTAAAAGTACTTAAAGCAGAAATGGAAGCTGCCGAAGAGTATGTTCAGAGTAAATATATAAGTCAATAAGGAGAGTATTTGTTAAGAGTAGTAATTTTATTTTTAATATCAACTATAGTTTTAAATGCTCAAGAAGAGAGAGTAACTAGTGCAGCTTTAATTAAGCAAAAAATTGAAGTAAAAGAGTTAAAAAAAGAGCTTAATATCTTTTATAATAAAAAAGAGAAAGAGTATCAAGAACGAAAAAAAGAGTTGCTAGATTTAATAAAAAAAATAGAAAATGAGAAAAAAATTGTTGCACAAATAAGAGATGAAAATCTTCAGTTGTTAAAAGATATAAATGGTGAAGTAGAAAGTAAGACATCGAAAATATATAATAAGATGAAACCAAAGGTAGCAGCTTCAATATTTAATGAAATGATAAATAATGGAAAAGTTGAAGATGTTTTTGATATAATCTTAAGATTAAAAGAGAATAATGTAACATCATTAATGAAATTTTTAAGCCCAAAAAATGCAGCAATGCTGACAATAATGTTAAAAGACTATAGGGCTAAAAATCAAGACGAAGGGTAATTATGGCAGAAGAAAATAACGGAACAACTAAAGCTGGTGGTGGAAAAGGATTAATGATAGTGCTTATTGCACTAATTGTTATTTTATTACTTGCAGTAGGTGTTGGTGGATATTTATTAGTTAGTAGTGGAGTATTAAATGGTCAACAAGCTCAACAACAAGTACAAAAAGAAGAGTCAGGTGATTCTAATGAAATGTACAAAACAGCAATTAATGATTTAGTACTTAACATTACAAATGCAAAGGGTAGAGAAAAATTAATGAAACTATCTTTTCATTTAAAAAGTACAGAACCATCAATTGAAAAAATTGTAGAAGAGTATAAGCCAGAAATAGTTGATGCTGTGATTGCACAAATTAGTTCAAGAAGCTCAGAAGAGTTATTAACAGTTGGTGGTAAGGCACTTTTAAAAGAAGAGCTTTTAGAAGATATAAATAACATTATCAATGAAGTAACATCTAGCAATGATGATATCAAAAGAAATAATGTTAAAAATATTTTATTCACTACTTTTGTAATTAAATAAAAATGATAGTTGCAGTTAAAACTAATAATAAAAAAAGGCTTTTAATTAAAGTAGCTTCTGCAGTTGCTGTAATAGTAATGTTTATTGCTTATTATTTTCATATGAGCAATGAATTTGCAATGCAACAAAAAAAAGAGCAAGAACAAAAGTTAAAAGCAATAGAAATAGATAATAAAAAGGCGATGCAACAAAAGCTGGAAAGAATTATCTATCGAGAAGTTGAGACTGCAGTTGATTTAATAGGACAAAGAAATATTCAAGATGTAAAAATTATTTCTGATAGGGTTTTAATTCTTGCTGATGTAGGAACAAATCTTGATGCATTAAAAGTTAGATATGGAAGCACAGCTTTAATAAAAAAAGATTTAAAAAACATTAAAATTGCTATTGATTTAAAATATGTTGTTGAAAGTAAAATAAATGAAATTAAGTAAGTATTTATTACTAATAGCTTTAGCTTTTTTATTAGTTGGATGTGTGGAACAACCTGAAATAAAATTTGAAAAGCCAACACTTCAGGTTCCTAAAGCAAAGCCAAAAGTACAAAAGAAAAAAGGCTCTTTATACTCAATGAGAGGACCTTCTTTGTTTGCTGATAAAAAAGATTTACAAGTTGGAGATATAATTCAAGTAAGAATTAGTGAGTCGTTAAACTCAAAAACTAATACAAAAAGAGAAATAAGTTCTGATAGAAGTTCTAACTTAGGAGGTGGACTTATTTCTCAAATGGATGCAAATATTCCTTTATCTTCATCTGTCCAAAAAGCTGCAGATAAATTTAATTCATATGCAGGGGTTAACTTTGGAACTGAAAGTACAAGTGAAAATACAGGGGAAGTAAAAACTAACCTTAGTGAAACATTTAGCACAAGTGTTTCTGCTATAATTGAAGAAACATACCAAAATGGGAACTACTTAATTCGAGCACAAAAAGAGATGCTAATTGATGGACAGAAGCAGTCTTTAGTTTTAACTGGTGTAATAAGACCTTATGATATAACACCTGAAAATTCAGTAACTTCATCACAAGTTGCTAATTTAAAGATTTTATATATTAAAGATGGTGAAGAGCAGGATGTTATGAGAACTCCTTGGGCAACTAGGATAATACAGACCTTCTGGCCTTTTTAATCTAATTTTAAGAAATGTAATGCGATAATTTGACAAGTTATCATATAAAGGAGTAATTATGTTAAAGTCATTAAATGTGGCACAAAGTGGTTTAAATGCCTCAAAATATGCTATTGAGAATATTTCAAACAACTTAGCAAATGAAAATACTCCTGGATATAAAAAGAGAGTTGTACAGTTAAGTGAATTGGAGTTAATTGACTCTAGATTTACTGGACGTGGAGTAAGAGCTGATAATGCTTATAGAATTACTTCTCAATATATGTATGATAATATGATGAATGAGAATACTAAATCAAATTATTATAGTACAATCTCAAAAATAACAGGAAGCATAGAAGTTATGTTTTCTGAAACTGATGAAAGTGGTTTCTCAAGTGATTTAGATAGATATTTTCAAGCAATTGAGAACTTAAGAACAAACCCAAATTCAGAAATATATAGAACAACTTATAAAACTCAAGGTAAAGTATTAGTAGAGTCTTTACAAAACTTATATTCAAATATTGAAAAAGAAGAAGAATTAACTAAAATCTCAATTGAAGAGAATGTAAAGAAAGTTAATAACTTAATTAATGAAATAGGTGAAGTGAATCAGCAATTAGGTCAACATATAGATGCTTCAAATGATTTACTTGATAAAAGAGATCAACTTGAAAGGGAGCTATCTCAATATGTTGATATTGAAGTTGATAGAAGTAATAATGAATATACACTAAAAGTTGGCGGCGAAATTGCTGTTAGATATAACACTAATATTCGTGAAATCAACTTAGTGGAAGAGTTTGAACCTCAAATTGATAGATTCTCTACAAATCCTCCTTCTGGTAAACCAAAAGATATAATTGGTGAAAATTATGATATTGGTTTAGGTGATAAAATATCTTATAAATTTAATAATGAGTATGAAGTTTCTGTTGAAATTGGTAGTAATAAGTTTACTGATGGTCAGGGAAATGAATATGAAATAGATTTTGATGGAGATGGAACTCCTGATACTGTAGATGAAACAAACTATGTTAGAGCTTTATCTTTTGCAGTAAATGCTCATCCTGAAATCTCAGAAAAAGTTATTGCTTATAATGGAGACTATGCAGTTGATGAAGAGGGGAATATTGTAGATAATATGGGAAAAGATGAATTCCTAAGATTAGATGCAAGAAATCCTGGTGAAGCTGGCTCTTTTCAAGGAAGACTTGTAGTAAAAGAAGCAGATAATCCAACTGTACAGTCTTCAAACTCTGTTTTACCTTCAGATTTAGTTGATCCAGCAGGTGGAAATATAACTGTTAATGTTCCTGGTGTAGGGAATACTGTATTTACAGTAACTGGTACAACTACATATGAAAATTTAATCAATGATATTAATGCAGACCCTAATTTAAGTGCTGAGTTAAATGCCGATGGTAATTTAGTTATTGCAAATAAAACTACTCCTGATGATGGCGTAACAGTAATTGATAACTTAACAACACCAATTGGTTTTTCAGATACTCCTAAAAATAGTGGATCACTTTTTAGAGATGAATACTCAAGTAAAAATGGAGAAGATAAAGTATTTTTATCTGTTTATGATAAAGAGATAACATTAAAATCAGGAATTATAAAGGCTCAAACAGAAAACTTAACTACAACTTCTCCAAATAATAAGATTATTGATTATAAAGAGAAATTAGATAATTTTGCTAGATCATTAAGTGATCTTTTTGACAAATTTGTTAAAACAACTTCTGATGGTGATTACCTTTATGGTCATGTGGCATCTGATAATTATTCAGGTGATAGAGAAATCAAGAATTTGAACTTATTTAGTGGTATGGATGTTATGTCTTTAAAATTTAATGAAGATGCAGTAAATGATCTTGATCAAGTTGATTTAGACTATATGGCAACAATGCAATGGAAAAAAGATATTGAATTTGATGGATTTGCACAAGATGGTTCAAACTTCAATAATACTTCACTTTCAGAATTTTTTCAAGAGATAAGGGTAAATGTCTCTTCAGATAAAGAGAATAATGATTTTTTATTAGAGACACAAGAAACAGTATTTCAATCAATACAGTTTAAGTTTGAACAACTAACAAAAGTTGATCCAGATGAAGAAATGATTAATCTTATGCAATTTCAAGCAGCATATACAGCTAATGCAAAAATTGTTACAGCTGTGGATGAGATGATTCAAACACTTCTTGGTATGTAAAGGAGGCGATTATGGCTGATGGTATTTTAGGATTAGGAAGTTCAGGTTCTACAGGTTTAAATCAGGACTTAATTGATAAATTAAAAGAAGCAGAAAGAAAGTCTACTGTTGGTTTAATAGAAGACCAATTAGATAAAATTATTGAAGAGGGTGGAGAAGCAGAAAAACTGGATGCTATTATTAATAAAGTAAATGAGTTTTTAGAATCTATTAAACCTTTTGATTTATTTATATCTAGTGGGGTTTCAGCCTTTGATCAAAAAAGTGCAAGTGTTGCAGGTAGTTCTGCTTTATTTGATGCTGTTGATGTTTCAAGTATTGACGAAGGAACAACTACAGTTAAAATAAATCAACTTGCTCAGAAAGATGTATATCAAACTAACTCATTTGCTGATTCTACTGCTCAAATTACTGGTGGAAATGATGCTGGTGATATGTTGATATTAAATCAAACTGGAAGACCAGTTTATCAAAGTGATACTACAGTAGCTAGTACAGATTTAGTAGATGCAAGTGGTGGTGGAAGTATAACTATTAATATTGATGGAGTAGATAAAACATTTAATGTTACGGCAACTACAACATATCAAGATTTAATTAGCGATATTAATGCTGATAGTGATTTAACTGCAAAACTTACTTTATCTGGTAGATTATCAGTTACATCTGCTGATGAAAAAACTGCTTTAACAATTACAGAGGGGTTAACAACATCTATTGGTCTATCTTTAGGTGAAAAATATTCTACTGAAGGTAAAAGTTACGATGATTTAGCTGCTGATATTACTAAAAACTCTAACTATTCTGCATCTATTGAGTCTGTAGGTACAGATACAAATAGATTAGTTATTAAAAGTACTGATACCGGTTTAGATAATAAAATTAATATAACTCAACAAGGTTTTGATATTGGTTTAGAAGATGCTGCTAATAATACTGTAAAGGCTCAAAATCTTCAAGCATCAGTTGATGGTATTGATTACGATGTATCTTCTAATGTTTTAGTTGTTGGTGGACTTAAAATTACAGCTTTAGAAGTAGATACTGTAGATTCATCTTCAAGTATCTCAATCCAAGCAGATACTTTAAATTTACCTGATTTAGTTCAAGATATAGTTAATAAATATAATGAACTTGTATCTTTAGTTGATAATGAATTATATTCAGCAGAAAGTCCAGTATCAGATAAATCTTCTTTAAGAAGTATGATGGAAGGTATAAAATCTACACTTTTTGATTCTTATGGTGAAAATAAAGATTTAAATATCTTCAATTTTGGTATAAATATTGATAAAAGTGGATATTTGTCTTTAGATACAGAAGAATTTAAAGATAAATTAGAAAATAATATGGATGATTTACAATCGTTATTTACAGGTGTTGCGGAGCATAGAGGCTTAGGAACTCAACTTAAAGAGTATGTTGATGCATTAGACTCTTTTGATGGGCTTTTAACTAAGTATGAAGAGAATATTTTTTCAAGACGAGATAGTTTAGAAGAAGAGAAAACAAAAGCACAAGAGACTTTAGATAATAAATATTCTCAATTAGCTCAACAGTTTGCCTCATATACAGCAATTATTACTCAATTTGAAGCACAGTTCTCTGGATTAAAAATGATGATTCAACAGTCTGTATCAGGTAACTAAAGTTATTTTTACTTAAGTAAATATATAATATACTTGATTTTAATATTAACTGGAGAACTTAATGGGAATTGAAGCATATCAACAGCAAGGTGCAGTATCAAATGATCCATACATGCTTGTATTAAAATTGTATGAAGGAACATTAAAATATTTATCTTTTGTAAAACATGCAATGGAAACAGGTGATATAGAATCAAAGTTTACTAATATTAACAAAGCAGTTGCTATTTTTGATGAATTAAGAAATGTTCTTGATTTTGATAACGGTGGAGATGTTTCTTACTATTTAGATGGGCTATATTTATATCAAATTGAGACACTATTTACTGCAGGTGTTGATGATAATGTTAATGCAGTAGAACAAGTAATGAAAGTTGTTCAAGGTTTAATTGACGCATGGAAAGAAGAGACAGGTCTTTAAAGGCTCTAGAAGAGTTAATATATATTGACTCTTTAGACTCTTACCAAAGAGCAGATGCTCTTGTTAAATGGTATGAGAAGTATTTAAGTGATGGAGACATTACTAATTTTGATTTAGAACTTGAAGATTTAAAAAGACTTCAAGAACTTTTTTATAAAAGTGTAGACTTTTTAAAAACTCACAAAGAAACTACAAGAAAAGAGATTGTTGAAAATAGAAAAGTAAGAAAATTTCTTTAATCTATTTTCTCTAACAGTTTTTCAATCTCTAAGTATTCAAAAATATAAAATCTAACCTTATTAGGGATTTTATTTATCCTACAAATTTCTTTAAACTCTTTTGTTAAAATAGTGTCTTTAAGATATGGACAAAGGTAAATATACTCTTCTAAAATAGTTACAACTATTTTATGTGAAACTACTAACTCTTTTTGAATTAAAATTTCATCTCTTTGTTTTTTTGTAAGAAGTATTCCTCTTTTTTTCAAACTTTCATCAATGATTTTGATATTTAGATTATCATCATTTGTATTTTTATACACTTCTAGATCTTTATCTTTAAAGATTAGTGATATTGAGTTTTTTAAAGATTTTAAATCTTCTTCTAAGTATTCAAAACTATTACTAATTCCTTCTTCAAACTCATTTATAAGTGCATTTGAAAAGTGTTTTCTAAAATAGTTTCTTTTAAAGTTTTCATCTTCATTTGAGCTATCTATAAAGTATTTGATATTATTTTCATTTAAATAGTTTTCAAGAGACTGTCTTGAGGTATTAATTAGAGGTTTAAAAACCTTATAATCTTTTCTACTAGATTCTAATTCAAAGGATAGTAACTCATTTAAACCAGCACCCTTTGTAAACTGCATCAAAAACCACTCTAGCTTATCATTTAGTTGGTGAGCAGTAATTAGTGCTCCATAAGAGTTGTCTTCGATTATTTCATCAAAGAACTTATATCTAATATCCCTTGCTTTTTTTTCAAAGTTTGAAGTGTTATCTAAAACAACTTCTTTTAGATAGATTTTTTTATTGTATTTTTTAGCTAGTTCTTTTGCATATGCAACTTCTTCTTTAGACTCTTTTCTAAAGTTATAGTCAACAATTACAACATCAAAGGGGATCTTTTTTTCAAGTAAAAGAAAAAAAAGAGCAGAAGAATCAACACCACCTGAAAAACCTAATAGATTTCTTTTTGTGTTGATTGCTTCAAAGTTTTTAGTTTGCATATTCTTTAGTAACAGTTGCTAGTAGTTTATCTCCAACTAGTTCTGTGATTTTAACTCTATATTTACAACCAAACTCAATTTGTTTTCCTTCGCCATCTTCATTTAGTAGTTGATTATCATTGATATATACTTCTCCGTCAATCTCAGGAGCCCAAGCAGTTTTTCTAGCACTTAATAAGTACTCATGCTCATCACTTTCCCCATCAACATAAACATCAAACTCATTTCCAATCTCTTGAGCTAGTGATTCAAGAGTTGTCTCTTTTATAATTTCACCTAAAACTTCCGCTCTTTCATCAATAATCTCTTGAGGAACCTTATCTAGCATATCATATGCACTTGTTCCATCTTCATCAGAATATGAGAATACATTAGCTCTGTCAAATTTATAGTCTCTAACAAAATCACATAACTCTTCAAAATCTTCTTGTGATTCTCCAGGATGTCCTACAATAAATGTTGTTCTTACAAAAGAGTTTGGAACTGCTTTCATTGAGTTCATTAGCTCTTTTAGTTTTTCAACACCTTTTCCTCTTTTCATAATTTTTAAGATATTAGATGAGATATGTTGTAAAGGCATATCAAAATAGTTTTCAAATACTTTTGAGTCTTTGATTTTTTCAATTAGATTTAGGCTTGTTGTACTAGGATAAAGATAAAGAATTCTTGCACTATGAACACCTTCAATTTTTTCAACTTCTTCGATTAACTTTTCAAGTCCATCTTTAATGTTTAAATCTCTTAAATATGAAGAAGAGTCTTGTGAAACAAAAGAAAAGTCTTTATATCCGTTTGAAACAAGATTTTTAACCTCTTTTACAAGTGACTCTAAAGTTCTAGAATGAAGTTTTCCTTTAAAGCTAGGGATTGCACAGAATGAACATGTTTGATTACATCCTTCACTTAGCTTGATATAGGCATGATAAGAAGAACCAGTAATAACTCTATCATCTGATTCATTTAATAAAAATACTTCATCTGTAAAAGCAGATCTTTTTTCATTTACAAGTTTATCAATCTTGTCATAATCTCCAACCCCTGTAAATATATCAATCTCAGGAAGCTCTTTTTGTAGTTCTTCTTGATATCTTTGTGTTAAGCATCCTGCCATTACAAGAACTGATTCTTCTTTTCTTTCATCGTGCAGATTTAAAATAGTATTAATACTCTCTTCTTTTGCACTATCAATGAATCCACATGTGTTTACTATGATTACATCAGCAATAGTAGGGTCATTGATAATTTCATACTCTTTTAGTTTTCCTAACATGATTTCTGAATCAACAAGGTTTTTTGTACATCCAAGACTAACTAAATGTAAAGTTTTTGTAGGTTTTGTTTCGCTAAATCTCATTCTTTTTTATCTTTTTAAATTTTTTGCGAATTTTAGCATAATATCAGATTTTTGTAAATTATATTAGCTGAAAATTTTACATTAATTTTATATTAAAATCATTTTGATATGTTATCTTCGCAAAATTAATAAATGATTATTTACAGGAGCAGTTATGATTAAAAATATTAATCTTTTAGTATTAGGCTTTTTGAGCCTTTTTTTTGTTGCATGTTCGAGTAATACAAATGTTCAAAAAGAGCAACTAAAACCAAATGTGTCATTGACAAATACTTATTGGAAAGCAATATCTTTTTTTGATAAAGAAGTAAAAGTTTTTAGAAAAGAAGCCCATATCAAGTTTCAAAAAGATGGAAGAGTTATTGGAAATTTAGGATGTAATAATTTTTTTGGACAGTTTACACAAAATAATGAAAACATAGAGTTTAGCAAAGTAGCTAGTACAAAAATGATGTGTCCAAATATAAAAACTGAAGATGCTTTTGCAAAGGTTTTATCAAGTGCAAAAACTTTTAAAATCAAAGGTGAGAGTATGAGTTTCTTTGATAAAGAGAATAAAGAAATAGCAAGCTTTAAAGCGGTGTACTTTTAATAGTACACCTTTTTTATCTTAAAGCCAGATATTATCAAGTAGCCTTGTATTTCCAAATCTTGCAACTACAAGTATAATAGAGTTTTTTAATTCAATCTTCTCAATCTCATTAAAGTTTCTATCAACAACAGCAATATACTCTACATCTAAAGTTTGCATTACTTCTTGCATTTTTTCTTTTAAAACAGATGCTTTTAATTCGCTTTTTCCTACAAGTGAAGCAGCAGAATATAAAGCTTTAGAGATTAAAAGAGCATCTTTTCTTTGAGTTTCATCTAAATAAACATTTCTAGAACTAAGTGCTAAGCCATCTTTTTCTCTAACTATCTCACAAGGAACTATTTCAATTGGTAAAAATAGATTTTTAACCATTTGTTGTATAAGAGTTAATTGTTGAGCATCTTTTTTACCAAAGTAAGCACGTGTTGGTTGAACTAAATTAAATAGTTTAAGTACAACTTGTAAAACTCCATCAAAATGTCCTGGTCTAGTTTTCCCTTCTAAAACATAACTATTATTAGGGGCTTTTATTAGTACTTCTTCATTAGTATACATAGTAGAAATATCAGGCATAAATAGATAATCAACCTTGCACATTTCACATATTTTCTTATCTGCTTCGTCACGTCTTGGATAAGCATCTAGATCTTCACCTGGAAGAAATTGTGTTGGATTTACAAAGATAGAAACTACAACTACTTCATTTTCATTTCTCGCTTGTTTTATTAAAGAGATATGTCCATCATGTAGTGCTCCCATTGTTGGAACAAAACCTGTAGTTTTAGTTTTATTAGAAGAAGTTACTTCTTGAAGTTCTTCTATTGTTTTTAAAATTTTCAAGACTTTCCTTATCAAGTTTCTTTTTGGCAAGTGTATAAAAAAATTGCTAAATACCTAAGAAATCCTAACTATTTTGCATCATAATTTGGATTCAGTTTTAGTAAGATTAAATCAGCAATCATATTTCCAAGAAGTGTAAGTAAGGCTCCAATAATAAGTATTCCCATAATAACTGGGTAATCATGACTTAAAGCACTTTGGAAAAATAGTAATCCCATTCCATTTATAGAAAAAATTGATTCTAAGATAACACTTCCTCCAATTATTCCTGGAAGAGATAACCCTAGTAAAGTAATAACTGGTGGATAAAGATTAGGTAAAATATAGTATCTAAGAATTTGATTTTTTGTAAGTCCTCTTGCTTTTGCAAAGAAGATATAATCTGATTTTAAAATCTCAATTACAAGTGACCTTACATATAAAGTCAAACTTCCAATTCCTGCAAAAGTGATTATAGTAATTGGTAAAATCAAATGCCATGCATAGTCTAAATAGTAAGTTAAACTTCCATCATCGGCAACTGAGTGAAGTCCTGCTATAGGAAGTATTTCTAAGTGAATAGAAAAAACCATTATGGCAATCAGTGCCAAATAAAATGAAGGCATAGAAAAACTTACCAAAGAAAGTTGACTAGCAAACTTGTCAAATAAAGAGTTTTTATTTAGGGCTGCTTTGATACCTAAGTAAAGTGAAATAATAAAGATTAAAAACATTGAAATAATATTTAGTGTTAAAGTTACTGGAAGTTTTTGTAAAATCTCATTTTTCACAAGCTCTCCACTTGCAAAAGATATTCCAAAATCAAGTTGTATAATAGCAAGAACCCAAGAGAAATATTGTACGTAAAGAGGTTTGTCTAAACCATAGATAGCCTTTAGTTGTTCAATAGACTCTTTTGTAATATTTGGATTTAATTCTCCACTTGCAAAAAAAGAGTTTGGAGTTAGGTTTATAGCTACAAAAGATATTAAACTTATGATAAAAAGCATAATGATAAGATATAATAATTTACGTAAAAATATTTTCATAAAGAATTATACAAAGAGATAGGTTAAAAATGATAGGTATTGATATAGCTTCAATTGATAGAATCAAAAATATGTATGAGAAGTTCGGAAGAAGAGCTTATGAAAGATTTCTTAGTGATGAAGAGATTGAGTTAATAAAGAGGGCTGAAACAGCAGCTGGTTTTTGGGCAGCAAAAGAAGCTGCAAGTAAAGCAATAGGTACAGGTATTGGAAAAGAGTGTTCTTTTCATGATTTAAAAATAAAAAAAGATAAAAATGGTGCACCTAAGTTAAAGTATTCTAAAGCCTTAAGAAAGAAATATAAGATTAAAAAAACATCTCTTTCAATAACTCATGATAAGGGTGTTGCAATAGCAGTGGTTCATAACTTAACTAAATAAAGGGATTAGTTCTTAATAAGGTATCTTTCTAATATAATTTTAGCAGCAAGGGAGTCAACTCTACCGTCTCTTTTATATTTGATGTCACCTTTCATCAAATCTTCTGCTTCTATTGAACTCATATTCTCTTCTTGAAAGATAACTTCTTTGTCAAAATCAAGTAGATTTACAAAGTGCTTAATTCTTTTTTGCATATCTTCACTTGCACTAGGATATCCCACAACTAAAGTATCAATTTCCCACTCATTTAAAGTTTTTAAAACATCATTTGAAGCTTGATTTCTATTTTTTCTTAATATTGCAGGAAGAGGTGTAACAATGTCCCCTTGTAGGCAAATTGCAAGTCCTATTCTTTTAAGTCCAATATCAATACAAGCTAACTTCAATCAGTTTCCTTTAGTAAAATTTGGATAATATTATAGCCTTAAAAGAATAAAACTAGGAAAATGTATATGAAATTAGCTGTATTTGATTTCGATTCAACTTTAATGGATGGAGAAACAATTGACTTTTTAGCTAAGCCTTTAGGTTTAGAAGAAAAAGTTGCAAGTATTACTGAAAAAGCAATGGCAGGAGAGCTTGACTTTTTTGAATCTTTAGTAGAAAGAGTATCTTTACTAAAAGGTTTAGAGTATGCAAAAGCTGTAGAGATTTGTAAAGATTTACCTCTTATGCCAGGTGCTTTTGAATTAATTACTGAGCTTAAAAAACAAGAATATAAAGTAGTTTGTTTTTCTGGAGGTTTTAGAATAGGAACAGGTCCAGCTAAAGAAAAACTAGGAATAGATGCAGACTTTTCAAACATACTACACGAAAAAGATGGAATTTTAACAGGTCTTGTTGGTGGAGATATGATGTTTGGTTTTTCTAAAGGTGATATGATTCAAAGAGTTCAAGCTATGCTTGGAGTTTCACAAGAAGATACTTTAGTAGCAGGGGATGGAGCAAATGATGTTTCTATGTTCCCTTATGCAGCAAAAAAAGTTGCATTTTGTGCGAAAGATATATTAAAAAAAGAAGCTAATATTATTGTTGATGAAAAAGATTTAACAAAAATATTAGACCATATATAACAAGTAACAAAGCGTTCTACGTAAAATAAAAGGATAATGAATGAGTTTAAAAGAAGATATTAATTACTCTTTATGGTGTGATTTTATAGAAAGAGATTTTTTAGAGAATAGATTTCAAGATATTATTAAAGATGAAGTAATCCATGGAGCTACTTCAAACCCAGCAATTTTTGAATCTTCTATTACAAATTCAGCAGCATATGACCAACAACTTCAAATGCTAAAAGCAAATGAAGCAAAAACTATTTATGAAGAGTTAGCAGTTTCTGACATTAGAAGAGCAGCGGAACTTTTACATGATTTACATTTAGAAGACAACAATGATGGATTTATTTCAATTGAAGTTGACCCAACACTTTGTGATGATGCAAAGGGAACTGTTGAAGAGGGAATGAGACTAAACTCTTTAATTGGAGCAGATAACGTTATGATTAAAGTTCCTGCAACTGAGGCTGGATATGAAGCAATGAAAGAACTTACAAGTGCAGGGATTCACGTAAATGCAACTTTAATTTTCTCACCAGAACAAGCTATTAAATGTGCACAAGCTTTAGATGAAGGAATTAAAGCTTCAAACAAAGATATCAAAGCTGTTATCTCTGTATTTGTTTCAAGACTTGATAGAATGTGTGATAACAAAATGGTTTCAAAAGGTTTAGAGACTGCTAAACTTGGAATTATCAATGCAACTAAGTGTTACCACGAAGTTGAAAAGTTTGAAAATAAAAACATTAGAACACTTTTTGCAAGTACAGGAGTAAAAGGTGATGAGTTAAGAGCAAGTTATTATATTGATACTTTAATTTATCCACACTCTGTAAATACAGCACCATTAGCTACTATTGAAGATTGGTTAGAAAATGGTCAAAAAACTCCTACAAAAGTTATTAGTGAAGAAGAGTGTAATAAGTATTTTAAATTATTAGAATCAAAAGACATTGATGTAAAAGAAGTTTATACTAAGCTTTTAAATGATGGTTTAGAAGCATTTAAAGACTCTTTTGCAGACCTATTAAATAAACTAGCAAGAAAAGCAGATTAAAGTAGTTTTACTACTTTAATCCCTCCTATTTTCCAGTCAACTTAAAGTTCTTTTTGGATAAAATTTTTCCAATTTCATATTAATAAAGGTTATATAATGAAAGCTTGGAGTCCAAATAGCTGGAGAGATTTCCCTATTAAGCAACAACCAACATATAAAGATTTAGAAAAATTAAAAAAAGTAGAGAATGAATTAGCTTCTTATCCTCCTTTAATTTTTGCGGAGGAAGCAAGAAACTTAAAATCTCAATTAGCTGAGGTAGTAAATGGTAAGTCATTTTTACTACAAGGTGGAGACTGTGCTGAGTCATTTAATGCATTTAATGCAAATAATATAAAAGATTTATTTAAAGTAATGATGCAAATGGCAGTTGTTTTAACTTTTTCAGGTGGATGCCCAGTTGTAAAAGTAGGAAGAATTGCAGGTCAGTTTGCAAAACCAAGAAGTGCAGACTTTGAAGAAGTAAATGGAATAGCTTTACCTTCATATAGAGGTGATATTGTAAATAATATGGGCTTTAATGAAAAAGATAGAGCACCAAAAGCTAAGAAATTATTAAAAGCATACAATCAAAGTGCATCGACTCTTAACTTATTAAGAGCATTTGCAAGAGGTGGTATGGCTGATTTAAATAAAGTTCATTCATGGAACCTTGATTTCGTAAAAGATAATAGACTAGGTGAAATGTATGAAAACTTAGCAAATAAGATTTCTGAAACATTAGATTTTATGCAATCATGTGGAATCACTGCTGAAAATACAGCTCAATTAAAAGAGACTGTTTTATATACTTCTCATGAAGCATTATTATTAAACTATGAAGAAGCATTAACAAGAAAAGATTCATTAACTGGTGATTGGTATGATTGTTCTGCACACATGTTATGGATAGGTGATAGAACAAGAGAACTTGATGGAGCGCACTTAGAGTACTTTAGAGGTATTAAAAACCCTATTGGATGTAAAGTTGGTCCTTCTATGCAAGAAGATGAATTAATAAAACTAATTGATGCTTTAAACCCAGAAAATGAAGCAGGAAGATT
Source organism: Arcobacter sp. F155 (assembly GCF_004116455.1). Taxonomy (NCBI): domain Bacteria; kingdom Pseudomonadati; phylum Campylobacterota; class Epsilonproteobacteria; order Campylobacterales; family Arcobacteraceae; genus Arcobacter; species Arcobacter sp. F155. Next base: position 107,347 of record NZ_PDJU01000008.1, on the reverse strand, counting down.
AAATCTAATTGTTAGAATGGGTAATGAAAAGATTGCTGATAAATTCCCGAATTTACTAAAAAGAGTAAAAGAAGAAGGAAGAAATGTATTATGGTCATCAGACCCAATGCATGGAAATACTATCAAAACTGATAATGGATACAAAACGAGAGATTTTGAAGCTATTTTAGGTGAAGTAAAACAGTTCTTCCAAATCCATAAAGCAGAAGGTACTTATGCAGGTGGTATTCACTTAGAAATGACAGGACAAAATGTAACTGAATGTACAGGAAGTTCAAGTTCTGCTATTACAGCTGAAGGTCTTTCTAGCAGATATCACACTCAATGTGACCCAAGATTAAATGCTGACCAAGCATTAGAATTATCATTTATGATTGCTGAAACGTTAAAAGAAGCAAGAAAGTAAATAAAACTATAAAGAGACTAGAAAGTCTCTTTATATGTCTCTTCATTGAAACCTACTAAAACATTATTATCATATTCTATAATAGGTCTTTTTAAAAGCATTGGCTCTTTTATAAGCCATTCAAGTTTTCCAGAGTCATCTAAGTTTAACTCTTTTAATTTTAGTGTTCTATATTTAGTTCCTCTTGAATTAAAAACTAAATCAATTCCTGCGTTTTGAACCCAGAACTCTATAGAAGTTGAAGTAGGAGTGTCTTTTTTCAAATCGAAAAACTCTACTTCTATGTTGTTGTCCTTAAAAAACCTTAAGGCTGATCTAACAGAGTTTCAGGTTTTTATTCCATAAACCTTAACTGCCATTTTTTTTCCTATTCTATAATTTTTGGTACTATAAAGTATCCATCTTCGCTTTTTGGAGCGTTTTCTAAGATTTGATTTGATAGTTCTAAATCTTGCTTAGCAGTGTCTTCTCTCAATGGAGTTCCACCTTCAACTGTATTGAATGTAGCTTCAATATTTGATACATCAATCTCATTTAAATTTTCTACGAAGTTGATAATATCAGCAAGTTCTGATTTTAGATTCTCTTTTCTTGAATCTTCAATCTCTAAGCTTGATAACTTTGATAGTTTATCAATTAATTTATCATCTACAGTCATAATTTTCCTTAACTAGTAAAGTGCTTGGATTATAGCTAAAAAGAGTTTTAAAAGTATTAAAAAGCAATAAAATAATAATTTTCTGGAAAAGTGTCATTTTTGATACTTTTATGATACTATTTATATTACTTTAAGGTTACATATGTGACAATAGATTTACAAAACAAACTAGCCAAACTTATCGTGAGGTAAGGACGGAAAGCTACGGGTCTTGTATTTTAAGATAGCCGGGTTGCAAATTTATATTAATATTAATTAGCTTGCAATTACACTATCTGACATTTAGAATTAACTTTAATTAAAGGAGATAATTATGTTAGAGTTTTTAAAAAGAAGATTAAAAAGTGAAAAAGGTGCAATGGATAAAATCCTTGTAACTTTATTACTTGTTATCGTTGGTGTAGGAGCAGTTGTTGGTTTAAATTCATGGATTGGTACAGAAACTGATACAGTTAAAACTTCAGCAACTACAAAAATTACAGAAGTTACAGGTGATGCTTCAGGAGGTTGATTCTGGACTTTTGCAAAAAAGAGAAGGTTTATACCTTCTCTTTTTTTTTGAAAAAGGCTTAATTATGTTCACAATAGTCTTCTATATATTTTCCTCTTTTCTAGCATTTTTAGATTATAAAAAGTTTTTAATCCCAAACAATATTCTGTTAGCAATGTCTGTTATGTTAATTACTTTTGGTCTATTAGAATCGAAAATATATATAAGCTCTATTATTTTAAGTTTATTGGTACTACTTTTTTTTGTAGTGATTTTACTTTTAAATAGAACACAAATTTTAGGTGGTGGAGATATAAAGTATATGATGGTGATAGCTTTATATCTTGGAGTTAAGCCTTTTGCTGTATTTTTAGTTGTAACAGGTCTTGTTCAAACTTTTGCTTTACTATATAAACAAATGTTGATGAAAAGAAGAGTTGCTCCTATGGCTCCAGCTATGTTTATCTCTGTAGCTATAGTTGATATGATGATATATTTTAAAATATATCCTAGTCTTTTTTAAGGAAGTACCATGAAGAAAGCTTTTATTGACCAAATTCTTTTAGGCCTTTTTTTATTTGTTGCTTTAATTGGATTAGGTGCAACTATTAGTGATAACATGCAAGCAAGAGATAAATATTATAATTTAAAGAAAATAACTGATAATGCTGTTTTAACCCTTGCAAAATATTATGTAAAAATAGAAGAGAGCACTTTTAACGCAGAAGCTGTACATCAAGATATGCTTTTAGAAACAAAACTTGGTCAAGAGATAAAAGATACTATTGTTTATTCATGGGATTTTGTTTCTGAACCAAATACAGTTACTGCAACTATTTCAAACTATCAAGAAGATACTTTCTGGTTAAAATTTTTAGATTTAGATTTTTTAACATTAAATGTTGAATCTAGAGCAACTATTACAAGTGTTGATTTACCTACTCCTACTTCAGACTACTCAGCAGGACTTGCACCTTTTGCTATTAATGATAGAACATTTAACATCGGTGATGCAATTGAGATGAACTACTCTTTAACAGCAGATTGGGAGTATTCAGATAAAGATACTTTCTATCCAGTAATTACTGATTGTGATTGTGATTGTTCTTTTGCATTAAGTAATAAATTTGATTTTTCTGATTTAGGTTTTGATGTTGATAGTTGTGATGCTTCATTACCTGGATGTAGTACAAGTGGTCAAAGTGAGTTTTCTCACTACAGCAATATGTTATCTGATATTTATGATTCAAGCCAGAGTATAAATTTTGAAAATGGAAAAACTGAGACACCAATATGTTTATTGGGAACTTATTTAGGAAATGATTACTCTACTTGGGTAACTCAAATAAACCATTTATCTGATGGTATTTTTGACATAATTGGTCCAAGTGGAGCAAATCTTCCTATCGAGATGGATATTATTACTTTAAACTCTGGGGCTATAGCAAATGGTATTGTAAGAGTAAGAGTTACAGATTATGAAATAGTTGATAATGGAACACCTTCTAATAGAAGTATAAAACTTATTACAGAAGTAGTTCCTGCAAAGACTCCAGAGATTGAGTTAGTTTATTAAAGAGGATAAGTTATGGATTTAAATGAATATCAAAAAAAAATGGAAGCTTCTGAATTAAAAAAGACATTAAATAATCAGATACTAGAGTTATTGGAGTTATTTGTTGATTTATCAGATTTAGACTACTTATCTTTCTATAAATTTGATTATGAATATAATGTTTTTGACTATGAATACTCTTTAAATAAAGATGGAGATAAAATAGACAAACCAGAGCACTTTGGAAAGACTTATAGAATAAAAATTAAAAAAGATAAACTAATCTATGGATATATTTTAATTGATAGAAGAATCAAATCTAAAAAAATATTAAAAAGACTACTAAATAAAATCAAAAAACATTTTCATGAAAAGAAACAATTAGAAAAAAAACTATTAGATAGTGATGCTTCTTTTAATATATATGTAGTTTATGATGAAGAGTTAAAAGCTTTTTCAGACAACTTAAAATCAGGACTTAAAGCACTATTTAATACAGAAGTAATCAGCACAAAAGATATTGCTTTATATTCAAGCCAGTTAAAAGGCAAAGATACTAAACATATAATAATTTATTTAGTGGAAGACCAAAATAAAATAGTTCAAGATGAACAAATAATAAAAGGCTTAAATGAACTAATAATTGTAATTGGTCCAAATGACCACTCTATTTCTATGTACTGTGGTAAACTTGGAATAGAAAACTATATCTCTATAAATGAGTTTAAAGCTGAAAATATAAAAAGTATTATCTTAGATACAAGAAAAGAGTTACTTACTAAAAATAAATATGGTAATAAAATTATTGGTATTACGGGTATTACTGGTGGAATTGGTTCAACGACAATATCAATGAATGCCTGTGATTTATTATCAACAAATCTTCCTGAAAAAAATATTTTATATATTGATTTATCAAATACAAAAGCTATAAGTAACTTATTTTTAGAAGGAAATCCATTACCTGAAAAAACAATAGTAGATTTAATAAACTCTAGTGAATTTAATATAGAAAGTAATCTAGAAAATGGGCTTATAAAAAGAAAAGAAAACTTCTATTGTATAACAGGAATTCAAAAACATATTGATAAAGAGTATATAGAAAGAGATGTATTTATAGAGAAGCTTTTAGAGTATATTTCTAGTTCTAGTGACTATTTTAATTTTATTGTTATTGACTTAGGAGAAGCAGATGCTTCTAATTTAAAATCAACACTTTATGATGTGGTAAATGACTTATGGGTTATTACTGAGATGTCTTTACCTCACACTTCAAAACTAAAAACTTTTTACTCTTTATTAAAAAGAGCAGGACTTAAAGATAAAACTTCGTTTGTAATAAATAGATTTGATTCAAAAAATGCAATTTCAATTTCAGATGCTACATCTATTTTAAATATGAATGATGATGAGAAAAAACTATTTAATGAAATGAAAATACCAAATGATTATGAAGATTTAGGTAGCTGTTGGAATTATTGTAAGTTAGCTTCTGAACATGCAAAAAATTCTATCTTTGTTAAAAAATTAGATTCTATTTTAGAGAATAAAGGCTTTTATAAAAAAGAGAAAAAATCTGAAACAAAAAGCTCTTTATTCTCATTTTTTAAAAAGAGTAAGTAATGAAAAATTTAAAAGATTTAATTGATGAGCAAGAAGAGAGGGTTAGCTTTGAAGAACCGGCTCTTGAAGAAGAAATCAGTACTATTGATATTACCAAAACTAAAATTAATAAGATAAAAAGAAATATAAAAAACGATGAGTTAGTTTTCCCGGAGATTTATACAAACAAAGAGTTATATGATATTGCAGTTAAAATAAATGACTCTTTTATGATGAATCTAAAATCAGAACAGAAAATTACAAAAGATAACCTTGATGAGGTTTTACCTGAGTTTATTCTATCTTTCCCTGAAACTAGAAGTTTAAGAAGAGATATTTTAGAAGATATAAAACAAATGATTACAAACAATATCATTGGCTATGGACATATTTCTACAATTTTTACAATAGCAAGGGATGGACTAAATGATGTTATTGTTAATACAAAAGATTATATTGACATCATTTACAATGGTAAAACTATGGAAACTCCTTTTACTTTTAGAAGTGAAGAAGAACTTAGAAAAATCATTGACAAAATGCTTGCAGAAAACAATAGAAAAATTGATGAAGCCCATCCTATTATTTCAAGTAAATTAAATGATGGTTCAAGGGTTGAGGTACAAATCCCACCAATTGCAGCAAATGGTGGAAGCTGTGTGACGATTAGAAAATTTAATGATATTCCTTTACTACTTGAAATGCTAATTGATGGTGGACAAATGGATTATAAGATGGCTTACTTTTTGGTAAAAGCTGCAAAAGGTAAGTGTAATATCATCGTATCTGGTGGTACTTCAAGTGGTAAAACAACTTTCTTAAATGCAATGACAAGGTTTGTTGATGCAAATGAACAGCTTATGGTTATTGAAGATACAAGAGAGATGCAACCTCAAATGCCTTGTCACTCAATTAGACAATATGAAGCAAGAATGGCAAATGAAGAAGGAAAAGGTGCTATTACCTTAGACTTTTTATTAAGGTCAGCTCTGCGGTCATCTCCAAGAAGAATTATTGTTGGGGAGTGTAGGGGACCTGAAATTGTAGTTATGCTTAATGCCATGAATACAGGACATCCAGGTTCTATGACTACAGTTCACGCAGATAATACAAAAGAAGCATTAGTAAGAATTGAGAATATGTATTTAGAGGCTAGACCTAGTGCAAATATCAACTTTATTCGTACTCAAATGGCATCAGCAGTTGATGTAATTATTCAGCTTGTTAGATTCCCTGATGGTACAAGAAAACTAATTGCAATTTCAGAGATTGAAAGAAGAATAGAAGATAACGGAGTAATCTCTTTAAATGATATTTTCAAATTCAAAAGAGATACAAGTGATTTAAAAAAGACAAAGGGTGAGTTTGAAGTTTTATCAACTCCAAGTAGAACAGTTGACCAAATGAATATGTTTGGTGTTGATATTGATAAAAGGGTTTTTGACCCTAATTTTGAGATGCCAAAACAGATGTTGATTGAAGCTTTAGAGAATGATTTACCTTCTGTTATGTGTGGTTGGAAAGATGAGTTTGTTACAGCCTTTTTAGAAAAAGACCCTCAACTTTTCCATAAGTGGCCACACTTCCAAAAGTTAGTAAAGGATAATTAGATATGAATAATTTAGTTCTATTTTTTATCATTGTAATTCCTGTTTTATTAATTACACTTTTTTCTTATCTTTACTCATATTACATGAGATTAAGTAGTCAAAAAAGAATCATAAATGTTTTAGTTAATACAAATAGTGAAATTCTTGATAAAAGTAGAGCTAATAGAAATGAAAATAAAAAAGATAACTGGCTGACTAAAAAGCTGTACTATGCAGGTTTTACAACAGCTGGTGCAGAGTATACTTTTGTATTAATATCAGTAGCCTTCTCTTTTTTACTTAGTTTTTTCATCTATTTTGTAGTGGGTTCTAAAATCATCTTTATTTTTACATTTTTAATTTTTATGTTTTTACCTTATTTAGTTTTAGTGAAACTAATAAAAGTAAGAGAAGAAGAGTTTAACTTCAACCTAAAAGAGATTATTGACAAGGTGACAAGTATGATGAAAAGTGGGGTTGGATTTGAACAAGCTTTAAAAAAATCAATTGCCACTTGTAAATCGGAGTTTACAAAAAAAGTATTTAATATTTATGTTAATGAAAAGTCTGTAATTGGTGAAGATAAGTGTTTTGAAAAGATGTTTAAATTAGTTGAATCAAAAGAGCTTAGAATTTTCTATCTAACAATTTCTATTGGTAGAAAATCAGGTGGTAAGTTTTCTAATACTTTAGAAAAACTGCGAAAAACTTTACATGACCAAGGAGAAATAAAACAAGAGATAACCTCTTCAACAAAAGAGATTAGAGTTGGAACTTATATGATTATAGGGCTTATTGTTTTTACATATATGATGATGGACAATGCTTTAAATAACTCATTAAGTGCACACTTCTTTGGAAGTGATATTGGTAAGGTTCAAATGTTCTTCATAATTTTATGGGTTGCACTTGGACTATTTATAAATAGCTTATTAACAAAGATTAAATAATGGATAAAACAGTTTTAGTACTAATATTAGCGCCATTGTTACTTGCAATTTTAATTATTGCAGTTGTTTTGATTCTTCAAAGAAGACAGCAACAAAAAAATATTATTCTTCTTTCTCAGTTGGATAATAAAGCAATTATTGATGCTCAACACAAAAATAAGAAGTTGGACAATGACTTAAATATGAAGTTGATTCAAGCAGGAATTACTCAAAAAGAGTATATGGAAGCAAAACTTCTTTTCACTCTTATTGGTGTAATTATTATGGGTGTTTTACCATTTTTTGTACCTATGATGTATGGAATTATTAGTGTTGTAGTTGGGGCTTTATGTATTGTTTTTGGTGGAAAGATGTATTTAAATATTGCTAAAGCAGAGAGAATCGAAAAAATAGATAGAGATTTAGGAGTATTTTTAGATTTAGTAAATGTTATCTTAGAAGCAGGGGGAAGTTTAAAAAATGCCTTCTTTGAAGTATCAAGAAGAGCCCATGGAATTATTGATAAAGAACTATTAAGAGAGATATCAATTCTAGAGTATGAGATGACAAACTACTCAACAAAGGTTGCCTATGAAAATTTAAAAAATAGAGTTGATAGTAAAGAGTTAAGTAAGATTATTGATTTTTTAATTTTAAGTGAAGAGACAGGTATTGGTGTAAAAAATATTTTTGCAATGCAATCAGATGAGATGAGACAAGAGAAGTTTTATAAAATAAAAGGAAAGGTAAACACATTGAATATGTATTTAATGCTTATTATTTTTCTTTTTGTTTTACCAGCTTTTGGCGCGTTTATAGTGTTCCCTATTATGGGTGGAACACTTACAATTGGAATATAAAGGATATAACATGCAAGTAAATAGACAATTGATAGTGATTTTGATATTAGCTTCTTTACTTCTTTCTGCCCTTGGTGCAGCTTTTTATTTTTATAAAAAAAGTGTAGAAGAGAAAAAGAGTGTAAATGAGTTAGTAACTATATATATTGCTAAAAATGATATAGAAAAAGGAACATTACTTCAAGTAAAACATCTTGCTCAAACACAAATAGCAAGACAGTTTATTTTAAATGAACCTTTACTAAAAAAAGAGTTACTTGGTAAGTATACTAAAGAGAATATTTATAAGCATGAAATCTTTTTAAAGCAAAAGCTTACTACAAAAGTAGAAAAAGAGAAAGCTAAAATTATTCCTTTTGAAAACAGTAGTTACAACATGAAGTTTGACCTTTTTGAAAACCCTAACTACTCACTTAATCAAGGTGATTATATCAATATTATGTCGGTTATTCCAAAAGGGAAAATTGATAAAAAAGGTAAATATGCAGACTATAGTGTTCAGTATGTTGCCAAGGGAATAAAAGTATTAGGTTTCCTAAGAAATGGTTTTAGAGAGACTGAAACAATTACAAAACAAAAAATCAAAAAGATAGTTAAGAAAAAAGAGATAGAAGAGATAATTGATGTTAAGTCAGATGAGATGATTTTAGATGTTGATTTAAATGTTCTTCTAAAACTAATCAAAGACTATAACAAAGGAAATCAACTTTGGATGGTAAGAACAAAGTTCGCTCCTGAAATAAAAGCATTTCCAACAAAAACAAAAGCTAACAAAGTAACAGCAAAACAAGCAGTAAAAAGAACATATCCTTATAAACTATTTACTCCTGTAAATAAAGCTATCAAAAAAAGTGCTGTTATTCAGTATGCAAATGATAAAGAGGGTGACAAGTCTAAATCAAAAAGTGTAAACATTGCAATTGATTACTCTAAACAGTGTAGTAGCATAAAAGACAATTTTGTTATGGGAAAATCAAAAAGATTTAACGTAAGAGAAAAACCTACAACAAAATCAACAATAAAAAGAGTTCTAGATAGAAATACAATCATTCCTTATAAAAGTTTAGAGGGAGACTGGTATTTAATCTGTGATAATAACTACGTTCACAAAAATGTAGTTAAAAAAGTAAATGCAAAATTTGTAAAAGAAAAAGTTGGTCTTAAATGAAAAATTTTGAACAAAACAAAAAACCAGCAGTAGTAGATCAAATACTATTATGGATAGTACTATTCATAATATTTGTAGGTTTTTTATTTTTTGTTATAGATTATTCAAATGCCATGAAAGTAAAAGATAATAGTGATGCCTTAGCTGATTATACAGCAAGAATGGTAGCTCTAGGAAAAACTGATGCAGAAGTTGTTGAAGGTTTAAACAATATAAAAGATGACTATATCGCAACTATTTCTGAAGCAGATTTAAATTGTGTTGAAGACTTAGCTTCAACAAACTACCAAGTTATTGTAAATATCTATGCAACATTAAACAATAGTTTTTTACCTGTTGCAAATGATAATGTTCATTCAAGAACAGTTGTTTTTAATGAAGCAAGTGAAGTAGAAAAAGAGTGTTCAATAACACTATCTTTTAATTAGGAGTTTATTATGTCAAGTTTATTTAAATATGTTTTATCTGTAATTTTAGTAAGTTCAATTCTTTTTGCAAATGAGTTGACCCAAAAGGAGTTGTTTGATAAAAACCTCTCTATTTCAAAAGGTTCCTTTAAAGTCTTTGAGTTTGAAAAAAGAATTCAAAGTATAAAAGTAAGTAACCAAGAGTTTTTAGAAGTTGACTTTGTAAATGACTATAATAAACCCCTTCAAGTAATAAAAGTATTTACAAAAAAACTAGGAAATGGAAATATTCTAGTTACTTTTGATGATGCTAGTTCTTTACATATAGATATTAATATCACGGAAAATTTAAAGAGTATTATTGAGGTTGCAAAACAAATAAGTCCTAATATCATAATCAAACAAACAAATGGAAAGATAATTTTACAGGGTAAAACACAAAATCAAAAAACAAAAGATAAGATTCTTGATTTGTTTAAAAAAGCAGGAATTAGTCTAAAAGAGGATTTAGTTGATTTAGTTGAACTCGAAAATCCAGATAAGATGATACGTGTAAAACTTTATGCCGTTGAAATTAATAATGACAAGGGTTTAGATTTAAAAAATAACTGGTTTGTTTCAAGTAAAAACTATATGCAAGTTACTACTGATGATGGAAAATATTATAATGAACCTTTAGATGCATTTGGAGCAGGATATAAAGCTAATTCATATAAAGAAGTAGTTGATGGAGATGGAAATACAGTTATTGTTCCAGATAGCTGGTCTTCAATTAGCTCAAAGGATAGAAGCCTTGCAAATAATCAAAGAAATGTTTTAGTAAATGATGCTATTGATAATCTTATGAAAGAAGCAGTTTCTTTAACAGGTGGATTAACAGGAGCAGCTAATTATTTAGGAAAATACTTTAATGTAGGACTTACATTAAATTACTTATCAACAAAAGGTGTTGCACAAGTTTTAGATGAAACTACACTATTGACTTTAGAAAATAAAGAGGCTTCATTTTTAGCTGGTGGTACTTTAAATATCAAAACTCAAACAACAACAGCAGAGGGACTTCCAACAACTGCACTAAAAGAGATAAGATATGGTTTACAACTTGATATAAATGCTCAAAATATTGTAGATGACCAATTTATTAACTTAAATATCATAACAAAATCTAGTAATGCAGATTTTGCAAATACAGTTGATGGAATTCCAAATATTACTGAAAAATCTATAACTACAAATGTAGTAGTTGAAAATAAATCAACTATTGTTTTAGGTGGACTAATTAATAGAAGTAATGCAGATGATATTGAAAAAATACCTTTACTTGGAGATATTCCGATTTTAGGTTTCTTATTCACAAGTAAATCTTTTAAAGAGGGTAAAAGTGAGTTAGTTTTCTTTATTACACCAGAGATTGTTGATCCAAAATCAAATGACCAAAGAAGTGAATTTGAAAAGAAAACAACATTTACTAAGTATGTTGATGATAAACTTGAAAAAGATATGAAAGATATTGAAAAAGAAAAAGGAATTAATAGTGAAGAAAATAAAGAAGGAGAAACAGTTCAAGAAAGCAGCAATTGATAAAACTTTAGTTGTATTGATTGTTTTAGTATTGTTTTTTTCTTATTTAGTAATTAAAAACTTTATGATGTAAAAGAGGAATTATTTTCCTCTTTTTGCATAGAACTCTTTTTTAAATTCTACCCAGTTATCAGCTAAAATAGCCTCTCTCGCTTGTGTCATTAGATTTAAATAGTATCTAATATTGTGCATTGAAGCAAGTCTAAAATATGTAATTTCATTTGCACGGAATAGGTGATTTAAATATGCTTTTGTAAAGTTTTGACAAGTATAGCAATCACACTCTTCATCAATAGGGCTTGGGTCTTCTTTATACATTGCTTTTTTGATATTTACTCTACCAGTACTTGCAAATAGTGTTCCATTTCTTGCATTTCTTGTTGGCATAACACAGTCAAACATATCAACACCACGTTCAATATTTTCAATTAAATCCTCAGGTGTTCCAACTCCCATTAGATATCTTGGTTTATCAAGTGGCATAAAGTCTGTTGTCCATTCAACTGTATCATACATATCTTGATTTGGTTCTCCAACAGATAATCCACCAATAGCAAAACCATCAAAATCAGTCATAGCACAAAGTTGTTCTGCACTCATTTTTCTAAACTCTTTATCCGTACCACCTTGGATAATTGCAAAGATATTTTGATTTACTCCAATACCTTTTGCTTGTTGTTCTTTATGGTAAGTGATTGCTTCACCTGCCCATTTAGTTGTTCTCTCAATTGATTTTTGAATTCTCTCTTTTGTATTTGGTAAAGCTACTAAATCATCTAAAATCATCATAATATCACTACCTAAATCATACTGTGTATCAAGTACACTTTGAGGTGTGAAGTAGTGTTTACTTCCATCAATATGTGATTTGAAAGTAATTCCATTTTCATCAGGTTTTGAGTTATCACTTAAAGAGAAAGCTTGGAAGCCTCCTGAATCTGTTAAAAAAGAGTTTGGAAACTTTGAAAAGCCGTGAAGTCCACCAAACTTTTTAACAAGTTTACTTCCTGGTCTTAAATATAAATGGTATGTGTTTCCTAATATAATTTTAGCACCCATTGATAATAAATCATTTGCATCAAGTGCTTTTACTGTTGCTTGAGTCCCCACAGGCATAAAAACAGGAGTTTTAATCTCACTGTGTGCAGTTTTAATCGTACACGCTCTTGCTTTATGGTGTGAAGTTGCATCAATTTTAAATTCCATAAAAAATATTCCTTTTGTTATTAAAAACATGATTATATCTAAACAAAAGTAAATGATTAGAGATAAAAAGATATAATCTTACTATGAAAAAGATATTAGTTATTCTTGATGGTATTGTTGCAAAAAAATTAATGCGTAGGATTGTTGAGTCTAATACAACAGAAAACAACTATGACGTAGTTTATATGAACGATGCAATTGTTCCAGAACAAAAACCTTCAAATTTTACATTTTATAAGTTTGACCCTACATCTGAATCTAAGTTAGCAATGGTACTTGACAAGGATATTCATATCCAAGCATTAGTAGCTCTTAACTCAAAAGATGAGATGTTAAATGTTATTAAAAATATTAAGGCACGAAAAAATACTTTACATATTTCTATTTTAGATTATTGGGGAATTGAGATTGAAGACCCATACTTAAATATCTACAAAGGAATTGAAGTATTAGCTAATGGTATGGTTGAAAGACTTCCAAATATCCCTGTAATGGCTCAAAATATTGGGTTAAAGCAAGGTGAAATTATGGAGATTAAAATTCCATTTGGTAGTTCATATGCCTATAGATATATTGGCTCAATTGAACAAAATGAGTGGAAAATATTTGGATTATATAGAAATGAAAAACTAATCAATATAAAACCATCACTTATTTTGAAACCAAATGACATAATTCTTGTAATTGGAAAACCAACGGTATTAATGCAAGTATATAATGCAATAGGAAAATCACAAGGACAATTTCCTATGCCTTTTGGGCATCATTTGTATTTTTATTTGGATATGTATATTCAAACAAAACAAAGAATATTAGATGTAATCAAGGAAGTTAAGTACTTAAATAAAATGTTTAAAAGTACAAAGATGATTATTAGAATAACTAGACCTACAAATGTGGGAATATTAGACTTAATCAAAGAGAGCTTCAAAGATGATGATACCGTTTTAATTAGAATGGATTATCACTATGAACCTATGAAAAAGCAACTTAAAAATGATATGAAAAAGTATGATATCGGAATGGTTATTCTAACTCATGAAATGTTCAAAATCAAAGAGTATGCAAAAGAGATAAAATCTCTTACTGTTCCTATTTATAAGTTAGGGGAAGAGTTAACAGGAAGTATTAAAAAGACGACAGTACTTGTAAATGATGTAAACTCTTATGAGCAAATATCACCTGTAATCTTTGATGTTGCAAGTCAACTAAAAACAAAAACAAAGATTTTTGATATGGACCCAATTGGGGAAGAAGTTGATAAAACTACTTTATTAAACCACTTTGAGAATTTAGCGAAGATATTTAATCAAAAAGTTGAGGTTATTTCAAATGATAATAATCCAATTAGAGAGCTTAAAAAGCAGACAAATACTTTACAAATTTTACCATTAAAAAATGAGATGTTTAAACAACGATTCTCTTGGAAGTTTTTATATACAAACCCAGATTTAATCTCTTTTGATATGAAAAAATATAGTCAATTATTAATACCAGTTATTGAGGAATAAGGAAAAAAATGAAATTTGAAAAATACCCTTTTGAAAAGTTAAATGAGCTTTTAAAAGATATTACACCAAATGATAACTATGAGCTATCGGCTTTAACAATTGGTGAACCAAAGTTTGAAACACCAAAGTTTATTCAAGATGAGTTAAAAAACACAACTTCTTTCTTACAAAAATATCCAGCAAGTGCAGGATTACCAGAGTTAAAAGAAGCAATGCTTACTTTTGTAAAAAACAGATTCAATGTTGAATTACAAATGAGTGAGATAATACCAACTTTTGGTACAAGAGAAGTGTTATTTAACTTCCCTCAATTTGCTCTTTTTGATAAAAAAGACCCAGTAATTGCATTTACAAATCCTTTTTACCAAATTTATGAAGGTGCAGCAATTGCTAGTAGGGCTGAGATTATTCATATTGATTTAACTAAAGAGAATAACTTTAAAGCAACACTTAGTGATGAAGAACTTAAAAGATGTGACTTAGTGATTTTAAACTATCCAAATAATCCAACATCAGCTGAAATGACAAAAGAAGAGCTTGGAGAGTGGGTTAAAAAGGCATTAGAGTTTGATTTTATTTTAGTAAATGATGAGTGTTATTCTGAAATATATTTTGATGAAAATGATAAGCCAGTATCACTACTTGAAGCAAGTGTTGAGGTTGGAAATAGTTCTTTTAAAAATGTACTTGTTATGAACTCTATTTCAAAAAGAAGTTCTGCTCCAGGTCTTAGAAGTGGATTTATTGCTGGAGACAAAGAGATTTTAGAAGAGTATATGAAGTATAGAACTTATGTTGGTTGTGCAAGTCCTGTTCCATTACAAAAAACAGCAGCTTTAGCTTGGAGTGAAACTTCTCATGTAGATGGATTTAGAAAAATCTATAAAAGAAATTTTGAACTTGTACAAGAGATTTTAGGGATAAAACCTCCTCAAGCAACTTTTTATATTTGGTTAGAAGTTGAAGATGAGTTAGAGTTTACAAAAAATCTTTTCAAAGAGAAGCATATCAAAGTATTACCAGGAAGTTTCCTTGGAAGAAACGGTATTGGAAAAGGTTATGTAAGAATTGCCTTAGTTGAAAATGAAGAGAAGACAAAAGAAGTATTAAAAAGATTAAAGGATTTTATTGATGGATAAACAAGAGTTACAAGAAGCTAGAACTAATCCAGAGTTCTTAGATTATTTAGAAACAACAAGAATCAATGCAATTGCAGCAAAAGATATTGCAGCACTTTATGAAGTATTAGATTCAATGTTAATTTTAGATTTAGATGAAGAAAAAATAAACTCTGTTTACCAAACAATTTTAGAAACATCATTTGAAAAAGTAGAAGTGATTGTAAACAATAATCAAAAACTATCTTTAGATGATGAAAAACTTTATTATGTAAGAGCACTTTATGAGCACGGTATTGAAAAGTGGAGTTATGATAACTTTGATGGGGCAAAGGATTTACTGTTTGTACTTTCAAATATTGTTGAAGATGAAACTTTAGCTGATGCTTTACAAGTACATATTATAGCTTTAGCAAATAACATTACACTTGATGATTTTTATGAAAAAGAAGTAAATCTAAATGCTTGTAATAGTGAAGAAAAGTATGGATACTTTATCACTAGTTTTAACAATGATGTAAAAGCTTTATTAGAAGAAAATAGTGAACTTCTAAAAAAAGAGTTTGAAAATTTAAAACATTTACTGGACGCTTAATGAAGGTACATTTTATTGGTATTGGTGGAATAGGGCTTTCAGCCCTTGCAAGATTTTTAAAAAATGATGGACATGAAGTTTGTGGTTCAGATATAAAAAGTTCTCCTATAACTAAGGACTTAGAGAATGAAGGTATTAAAGTTTTTTGTCCTCAAGATGCAAAAAATATTAGTGATGATTTAGATATTGTTATCTATTCTGCTGCCGTTACAGATGAAAATCCTGAGTTAATAGAAGCAAGATTAAAACAAATAAGAACTATTTCTAGAAAAGAAGCTTTACCTATTATCTTAGGGGATAAGAAAAACTATTGTGTTGCAGGAGCTCATGGTAAATCAACAACAACAGCTATCTTAGCTTCTATCTTAGAAAGTTCTGCATTAATTGGAGCTATCTCAAAAGACTTTGGTTCTAATTTTAGATATGTAAATGATTTAGTATCTTTTGAAGCTGATGAATCAGATGCTTCTTTTTTACTTTCTAATCCTTATTGTTCTATAGTTACAAATGCAGAACCAGAACATATGGAATACTACCAATATGACTATGAAAAGTTTTTTGAAGCCTATAAAAAGTTTATTAATTTAGGTGAAAAAAGAGTTTTAAATGGTGAAGATGAGTACATCAAAAAACTTGAAATCAAAGAGGCTACTTACCTTTATCCAAGTAGTGATATTAAAAACCTATCATATCTTTTAAAAGATGGTGAGCCACATACAAGATTTGATTTAAAAGAGCTTGGTTCTTTTGAAGTTTGGGGTTTTGGTTATCATATTGCAATTGATGCATCATTAGCTATTTTAGCAGCACTTGAAGAGCTTGATGTGGAGCAGATTAGAAGAAATATTCAAAACTATAAGGGTATTAAAAAAAGATTTGATATTGTTCAAAAAAATCAAGACCTTGTAGTTGTTGATGATTATGCACATCATCCAACAGAAATAGAAGCTACAATGAAGTCAGTAGAAGTATATGATAACTTAACAAATATAAATAAAAGAGTTGTTATTTGGCAACCACATAAATACAGCAGAACTAATGACAATCTAGAAGGCTTTAAGAAGTGTTTTAGAAGATGTGATGAGTTAGTTATCTTACCAATCTGGACAATTCCAGGTGAACAAAAAATCGATATAGATTTTGAAAAAGAGTTCTCTTCTTATAATCCTACTTTTGCAGATAGTTTAAAAACTACTGATGGAAAAATTGAGCTTATTAAAGGTGGAAAAGTTATTCAAGAGATAAGTGATGGAATAGTTTTAGGTGTAGGAGCTGGTGATATTACATATCAATTAAGACATAATTAGAAGCTAAAAAAAGATAATAATTTAATTTTCTGTAAAGTTTTTAATAATAAAATAGAGTTATTATCTTTAAAGTTAAGGCGTTTAAGATGAAAATATTAGTTAAAAAATTTATGAAAAATGAGTCAACTTCTGGACTTATTTTAATATTAGTAACCATCATAGCACTAGCCTTACGAAACTCTGACTTCTCAGGGTTTTATACTACTTTTTTACATACTCCAATTACTTTTAAAATAGGTGATGTTTTAGATATTGATAAACCATTAATTCTTTGGATAAACGATGGTTTAATGGCTATTTTCTTTTTACTCATTGGTTTAGAGATAAAAAGAGAACTAATAGCTGGACATCTCTCAAGTGCTTCAAAAGTCGCACTTCCTGCAATTGCTGCTCTTGGTGGAATGGTTGTTCCAGCAGTAATCTTTGTAATGTTTAACTATGGAGATGATTTTGCCTTAAGAGGTTGGGCAATACCAACTGCAACAGATATCGCTTTTGCCTTAGGTATTTTATCTCTTTTAGGTAAAAGAGTACCAACAACTTTAAAAATCTTTTTAATGGCACTTGCTATATTTGATGACTTAGGCGCAATCTTAATTATTGCAGTTTTTTATACTTCAGATTTATCTTTCCATGCAATTTCTATGGCTGCAATTTGTATCTTGCTTTTAATCATCTTTAATAGATTCCATGTAACAAAGCTTGGGTTTTATTGGATTACTGGTGCTGTTCTTTGGATTTTTGTATTAAAATCAGGGGTACATGCAACCTTAGCAGGTATTATTGTTGCATTTACAATTCCATTAAATGCAGTAAATGAAAAAAGAAAAAGAGTATCTCCTGCTAAATCTTTAGAACATCATATTCATTATTGGGTTGCTTTTTATATCTTACCTCTGTTTGCATTTGTAAATGCAGGAGTTGATTTAAGGGATATGTCTTTAGAAAAAGTTACGACAGGAGTCTCTTTAGGGATTATTTTAGGACTTTTTGTAGGTAAGCAACTAGGAGTATTTTTATTTACTTATTTAGCAGTTAAATACAAGCTAGCTAAGCTACCTAAATGTGCAAGTTGGCAACAGATATATGGTGTTGCTGTTTTAACTGGTATTGGATTTACTATGAGTTTGTTTATTAACTCTTTAGCTTACCATGAATCAGATGTATTTTTCTATACAGATAAGTTAGGTATTTTAATTGGTTCTTTTCTTTCTGGTATTTTAGGGTATTTAATTTTACGCTTTTCCAAACCTAAAAAAATATGTAATATCTAATCAATGTTTACTGTGTATTTCTTCTTTTAAGTATTAATAACTTAATAGTATTATATAATCAATATAATTATATAAATAGGAAGAAATATGCAAATTACTTTATCTGGAACAGCATTTAAATCATATGAAGTAAATACAAAAAATAGGACAAAAGAAGAACTCTCAAAAGAAAATCTTTCTTTTGACAATACTTTAACAAAAACAAACCAATCAGATAATATCACTTATCAAACAACTAATGAAAATGAAAATACTACAAATATAATATTCAAAGACCCTACTAATGGAAATCATGTTCAAGTTGCTTTAGATAATTCAACAATCGATAGACTTAAAAGAAATTTTTCTGAAGATGATTTTTTTCAAAGAGAAAATGGGGATATAAGACTTAATGCCAAAGCAGAGTCTTTTGTATCTGGTTGGTTTGCAGATATTGCATACAAAAGAGAATTCTTATCTTCTGATGCAAATAATGATGGAAAACTTACCGAAGAAGAATATCTTAATACATATAATGCTTTTGGAATAAAAGGAACCATCACTTATAATTCTGATGATATATCTATTGATGAAAAAGTTGACAATTTAGGTTATGGGAATTATGGTAGTATTGATGAAACAATATATAGAACAGGTATTCATGTAAAATCTTTAGATGATGAACTAAACTATACCCTAAATGCAGATAAAGATTTTGATGGAGAAATCTCTTTAGAAGAAGCTTACACTAGTGAAAGTACAATTGAAAATAAGGTAAAAGCTAATATAGGAGATTTTTTCTCTCTTCCTGAAAACCAAGAAAAAGGTGAGCTTGCAAGTTTTTTCAATGATGCTATTAATTTTGTATTAGATATTCTTGAAAAAAATAAAAAAGATAAAAATAAAAATATCGAAATAGATAAAAAGCAGTGGGAACAAATACAGCAAAGACATAATATTTTGATTACTGAAAGTTTGAAACAAGTTTTCGAAAGTGAAAATAAAAAAGAAAAAACACAAGAGCATTAAAAAATGGGCTTAACAAGTCCATTTTCAACTATAATTGTTCCATCAAGTTCTAACTCAAATATTTTACTAGCATACTTTGATATTGCATCTTCATATTTTGGATGAGTTTTTAGATAGTTTGTAAGCTCATCATCTTTTTTCTCAATACTGCAAAAAGAGTTTAAAAATGTTTCAATACAATAAATTGGTTCAATTAGACCTTTTTCTAAAAGCTTTTGTGTTCCAATACTTTCATCTAACCTATGGGGAATAGTATATACCTTTTTACCCATTTTAAGGGCATAGTTTATTGAACTTAATGTACCACTTTTTTCATCTGCATAAGTCACTATTAAAACTTCGCCAAGGGACACAACTATTTCATTTCTTTGTACAAAACTATAATTTCTAGCTTTCTCTCCTTTTTTATAAGAGCTAAGCATTAAACCATTTTGTTCAATCTCTTCAATAAGTTTTTTATTAATAGCTGGATATCTTATATCTAAGCCATTTGCAACTACAGCAATTGTATTTTCTGCCTTAGCTGCTTTATGAGCTATACTATCAACGCCAATAGCAGCGCCACTTACAACTACCATATCTCTTTGAGCGAAGCCTTGTGAAAGAAGGTGTGTCATTTTCTGAGCATACAAATTTGGCTTTCTGCTTCCTACTATAGAAACCTTTCTTTTATTTAGAAGATTTTTGTTCCCAATACAAAAAAGTTCCTTGGGATATTTTTTCATTGAGTTTAATTCATTTATATGAAAATTAATTTTTTCTATCATTTTAAAACCTTAGATTTTAAAAGATAATATAGGAATTAAACTTTATAAATAATAAATAAAATTATAAAATAGGAAGTTGATTTACATAAATAAGTTCTAAATCTTTTAATAAAGGTTTAGATTCTCTAAGGACTTTTATAGTGATATCGTGTGGGTGACCAATGGCAATAGCATAACCTCTTTTTTTAGCAATTGATATTGCTTTTTTTAATTGGTTTTGTATATAGTTAAATTCTTGTTCATTGTCTAAGAAAATATTTCTTGCAATATATGGCATATTATATTTATCTGCCATGATTTTACCTTTACTTTTACTTGTCGTTCTACTATCCATAAAAGTAAAGTTATATTTTGTTAAAGCTTTAAATAGTCTATCCATAGCTTCAGTATCTTGAGTAAATTTACTACCTGTATGGTTATTTGTAAATTGTGCATTTGGATACCAATCTCTTATTTGAGCAACTCTTTTTTCAATCTTTTCATAAGAGTCTTTTATATGAAGTGTTCCTTGCTCTTCACCTTTGAAATATTTTGCTTCCATAGGAAAGTGAATCATATAAAAAGGTAGACCATTTACCATCTCAATTGTACTTCCGTTTCTTGATGTAGGAGGTAGGATTGACATTGTAGTTTTATAGCCTATATTATTGATTTTATTGATTTGGTATTGTGTTGTAACATCATCAATAACAATTGCAAGTTTAGGTTTATTTGTTTGTATTGGAAGTGGTTTATGAAATACAGATACCTCTTCTGTCTGAATATTTGTTATTTCTTCTGTTTTAGGTTTTGTGTCTGGCTTTTTTTCTTTTATAATATTTGTTGTTTTGTCTTCAGTTTTTTCATGTATATACTCTTTATATAAGTCTTCAGTATACTCTTCAAATTTGTCTTTTTTTACTTCAATATTTTTTACGTATTTATTTAATTTATCTTCACTAGTTTCTTGTATTTTAGTAATATCTTCTTTGATTTTCTTTTCAATTTTAGAAATATCTTTTTTAGATTCTTCTACTTTTTTATTATCAATTAAATAGATTAAAATTCCAATTGCAATAATTAGGGCAAGGATTATTAATAGTAGTATATTAATTAGTTTGAAATTAATATTTTGTGATTTTCTATGTTTTGTGTTAGTAGATTTTCGTTTAGTTTTTCTTTTAGCCATATAAAAAAAGAAGTAAGAGAGTTAAACTCTCTTACTTAGATAATTAGTTTTTGTCTTGATCTACGATTTTGTTAGATGCAATCCATGGCATCATTGATCTTAACTGAGAACCAGTTTGCTCAATTAAAGAAGCTCTTGAGTTCTTTCTTTCAGCATTCATTCTTGGGTATCCAGCTTGACCTTCTAAGATAAAGTCTTTAGCAAATCTTCCATCTTGAATTTCAGTTAATAATTCTCTCATAGCTTGTTTAGACTCATCATTGATGATTCTTTTTCCAGCAATGTAATCACCGTATTCAGCAGTATTTGAAATAGAATATCTCATATCTGCAATACCACCTTCATACATTAAGTCAACGATTAATTTTAATTCGTGTAAACACTCAAAGTATGCCATCATTGGATCATATCCAGCGTTAGTTAATGTTTCAAAACCAGCTTGAACTAATGCAGTAGCTCCACCACATAATACAGCTTGCTCACCGAATAAATCAGTTTCAGTTTCATCTTTGAAAGTAGTTTCGATAATTCCAGTTCTACCACCACCGATTGCAGAAGCATATGCTAATGCTACATCTTTAGTGTCACCAGATGCATCTTGGTGAATAGCGATTAAGTCAGGAATTCCCCCACCTTTAGTAAACTCAGATCTTACAGTATGACCTGGAGCTTTTGGAGCAACCATCATTACATTGATGTTAGCTGCTGGAGCAATTCTTCCATAGTGAATGTTGAAACCGTGTCCAAATGAAACGTAAGCACCTTCTTTTAAGTTATCTTTGATTTCATTTTCCCAGATATCAGCTTGGTTTTCGTCTGGTAATAAAATTACAACAACGTCTGAAGCTGCAGTTGCTTCAGCAACAGTTTTAACTTCAAAACCTTTAGCTTCAGCTTTAGCCCATGAAGAACCATTTTTTCTTAATCCAACAATAACTTCAACACCAGAGTCTCTTAAGTTTTCTGCGTGCGCGTGACCTTGTGATCCAAATCCAATCATTGCAACTTTTTTTGATTTAATTAATTCAATATTACAATCTTTATCGTAGTAAACATTTAATGCCATTACTGTGTACCTCTTCTCAAAATTTTGAGGGATTATACCTAAAAAAAACTAAAGTTTGGGTAATTCTATTTTAAAGCAAGCACCAAAATAATGATATTGTTCAATGAAAAAGTCTGAATTTATGGCTGTTAAAGAACCATTCATATGTTTTTCAATAATATCTTTACTCATATAAAGACCGATACCAGTACCTTGTGATTTGTGTTTAGTAGTGAAGTAAGGGTCAAAGACTTTATCTTTTGCATGGGCAGGAATTCCTCCTGCACTATCAAAGATTTCAATAACATTATTTATTTTTGTACTGTAGGCTTTTATATAAACATGTCTTTTTTCAAATTTTTTCTCTTTTAGAACATCTTTTGCATTATTTAATATATTTAAAAATACTTGTGAAAGCTCATTTGGAAAGCCTTTTGAGATTAGTTGCTCTTCTTTTATATCCAATGTTAGGATAATCTCATTGTCTTTATATACAGCACTTGTGATAGATAAAGAGTTATTTAAAATCTCTATAATATTGAATTTTATTTGTTCTTTGTCTTTTCTAAAAAAGCTTCTAAAGTCTTCAATTGTTTGATTTAAAAATTGAACATACTTCATAATCGATTCATAGGAGCTATCAATATCTTTATCACTTGCTATTGCTAATTGTCTTTGCAGTTGCATAGACGACACAGTTGAAGAAATCGCAGATAATGGTTGTCTCCATTGGTGGGCAATATTTCCTATCATCTCACCTAATGCTGCAAATCGTCCTTGTTGAATTAGAGTTTTATCTTTTTCTCTATTTTTTTCAACTTCTTCTTTGATTCTTAGTTCAAGAGTTTCATTTAGGTCTTGAAGTTCTTTTGTTTTATCGTTTACTATATTTTCAAGGTTGTCATTTAAAGCTTTTAACTTTTTTTGCGTTTGAATTTCTGTAGTAATATTATTTAATGCAACAATAACAATAAAGTTTTGAGAGTCTAATATCTTTTTTGTTGCTGTGATTGTAAAATAGTTTAAACTTTTTTGTTTATACATTGCAACTTTATGCAGTTTATTTGGATTATCAAGAATATACTCAAACCACATTCTTCCATTATAATCTTTATCAACTATATATTCATCATCTTTGATGTCAATAAAAAAGTCACAAATACAAATATGCTCTTTTTTAAAGTCATTAAAACTATTGTAGCCATCAAAAAAGTCAACCAATGCTTGGTTTGCATCAATCATATATTCGCCATTACTTACAACAACTATATTTTTTTGAGCATCTAAAATACCTCTAGTTGAACGCTCTTGTATTTGAAGATTTTTAGTATTTTTATTTATTTGAATAGCAATTAAGAACCCTAGAATTAAAACTGTCAAAATAATCATTAAAATTAAAAGTAGTTCTAGTTGTGTATATTGTTTCTTTTGCTTTTTAATTTCATCTTGTAGTTTCTTTAGTTCAATAGTTCCTTCATATAAAAGTCTATTTGCATTTTCCGTAACCCTTACAAAAAATGCGGGAGTACTTTTATAAAATCTTTTGATTGTTTTGTTTTGTTTTAAAAAACCTTCTAGGTTATTCTCTCTTTTAAGGGAAAACTGCTTTTTTAAAAGCTCATTTAAAGTTTGAAGCATCTCTTCAAATTGAATAATTTTTGGGCTTAAATCAATTACTTCAAGGGAGATATTATTGTCATCTTTTTTATAAGTAATTATCTTTTTTGTATCATTATGTCCTACGATATTTAATCTAATGGTTCGCTCTAATCTTCCCCCATTTTCTAAAATACTTAGGCTATCTTCTATCTCTTCAACTTTATTTTCAATTCTTTGATTTATAAGTTTCATCCCTCTTACATTTGTAGTAGAAGTTGCTAATTCATAAAAGTCAGAACGTATTTTATGTAGGTCATTTACAATTAATTCCCCAATTTCCATCTTCGCTTTTAGATTCTCTGTTTTCTTATCTAAGTTCTCAATTAGATTTAGAAAAAATAGATGTAAAGAAATAAGAAAAATTAGTCCAAATACAAAAACTAAAAGTAGTAAGATTAAATTTTTAAGATTGTAAGAGATGTTTTTAAACAAAAATCATCCTATAAAAAACCATACTTTTTCATAATCTTTTGTCCTTCTTTTGAAGCTGCAAACTCCATAAAGGCTTTTGCAATCACTTTATTTTGTGAAAATTTAAGTAGTGATATTTTAAGTTGCTCTTTTTTAGCAAACTTTTCATCTATCTCTATTATATCTATATGTTTATTATTTTCTTGCCAAAAAGCTGTTGAACGCCAGTTTATAGTTATGTCTGCTCTTTTATCTATTAAGGCTCTATTTAGATTTCTTGAATCTGTTCCAATTTCAACTGAATTGTCATAGGCATCATAGAAAAAATCTTCGCCTTTGTAGTTTTCAAATATTTTTTTAGTTTCTCTTCCTATGCTTCCTGATTTTGGATTACATAAAATTGAAGATAAAGACGTTTTTATAAAATCTTCTAAATCAATATTTCCTTTGTTTTTATCTTTTCTAACAAAAATTGCTGCTTTGTTATAGCCTATTTCAACTGCTTCAAGTAAGTATCCATCTTTTAGATTATTTGTTCTATATGAGTTACTTCCTGGAAGAAATAAATCACCTACTTTTGAGTACTTCAATGAGTCATAAAGGTCTTTTGAACCACCTTGAGAGATTTTAATAGTACAGTTATATTTATCTTCAATAATTTTAGCCATCTCTTTGATAGGTTTAACCATTGTAATTCCACAATAGAATATAAGTGTAGGTTTGCTACTATTTGCCATAAGTGAAGTACTTAATAATAGAGTAAGAGAAATAATTATTTTAAAAAACATTCAAACGTCCTTTGAATAAACTTAAGAATAAAATTATATCAAACAAATAACAAAATATTAATTAAAGGATAAATCTTGTTAAAAAAGATTTTTACAAAGATTGAAAAAGGTATAAATGACTTTTCAAATGAGGAACTAGCGCAATTAGAACCTTTTTTAAATGAAGAGATAATCATAAGAAAAGATAATAATATATTTGAAATAAATTCTAAATACAAAATTGCTACAGTAAAAATCAATAAAAATACTGCAACTTTAAAAGACTTATCAAATGAATACAAAGATATAAGAATAGATTTTGAAAATCTAGAAGGTGCATATGATAATGATTTAGTATTAGCAAAAAGAGTTTTTAATCCAAGAAGTAGAACAAAAGCAAAAATTATAAGAATCCTAGAAGGAACTAGAAAAGAGGTTTTAGTATATAAAAGAGACAATAAGTTTTATACTATAAAAGAGAATATTGAACTTCAAATAAAAAAAGAGCTTGAAGCAAATGAGAATGATGTTTTATTAATAGATGACAAAAAGTTTGAAATTATAAAAAATCTAGGAAATATACGTGATGCAAAAATAGATGAACAAATATCATTACATCTATACAATGAAGAGTTTAGATTACAAAAGCCATTAAATGTAGAAGCAAAAATGGATGATACAAATGAGAGAGTTGATTTAACACATTTAGCTTTTACTACAATTGACCCTGCAAGTGCAAAAGACCATGATGATGCAATCTATTATGATGAAGAAGGAGAAATCCTTTATGTAGCTATTGCTGATGTTTCTTATTTTGTAAAAGAGGGTAGTGAGCTTGATAAATTAGCCTTTCAAAAAAGTACATCTGCTTATTTACCTGGAAAAGTTTTACCAATGCTTCCAAATGAGCTTAGTGAGGATATGTGTTCATTAAAAGAAGGCGTAGAAAGATACTCTTATGTATTTAAAATCTATTTAGATATAGAAAATAAAGCAATATTAAAATCAGAAGTATTTGAAGCAATCATAAAATCAAGAAGAAAATTCTCATATGGAAGAATTGACAGAATCTTAGATGGTAAGTTTGATACTTTCACAGAAGAAGAGAAAGCTATTTTTGATACTTTAGTCTCTTTATATGAGGTTACAAAATCTTTTAGACATGAAAGACTAAAAAAAGGTTATGACTTTAGAAGTGTAGAGTATAGATTAAAGTTAAATAGACAAAGCGAGTTAGAAGGTATTGATATTGAAACTTCTTCACCTTCTCACCAGTTAGTTGAAGAGTGTATGCTTTTAGCAAATATTGAAGCAAGTAAAAAAGTAAACTCTGTTGGGATTTTTAGAATACATGAAGAACCAGCATTTAAAGCAATATCAAAACTAGTTGATGATGTAAATGCCTTAGGAATAAAAGCAAAATTACAAAATGATGTTCATGATACAATTACTCATATTCAAAAGAAAGCCAAACATTCAGTAATCAAAGATGAAATTGATGAACTAATTATTCATGCTCAAACACAAGCTAAGTACTCTTCTAAAAACTTAGGACACTTTGGTTTAGGTTTCTCTTCTTATTCACACTTTACAAGTCCAATTAGAAGATACTCAGATTTAGTTTTACACCGTATGTTAAAAACAAAACAAACACCTAAAAATATTGATGAAATATGTGACCATATCTCTATTCAAGAAAGAAAGATAGATCAAATGGTTTGGGACTTTGAAGATAGAAAATATGCAAGATGGGCTGCAAAAAATCTTGGTGCAGAAATAAAAGTAAAAATAACTGATGATGAAAAAGGAGCTTGTGTTGCTTATGGAGTAGTTCCTGGTATGAAAGTCTATTTAGATAACTATAAAGGGCAAGTGCTATTCTCTAAGCAAAAGATAGTAATAAAATCAAGTGATATAATTACTAAAAAAATTGTGGGGTCACTAAAATACTAATGGAAAAACAAGAACACTGGGATAATATTTTTAACACTCAATGTGAGGAAATTTTAGGTTGGTTTGAAAAAGATTTTTCTCAAACACAAAAGTATTTAGAAAAAATTGAAAACTTAAGCGATAAAGATATCTTTGTAAGTGGAGTAGGTACTTCTAAAATAGCAGATATCTTAGCTTCAAGAAAAGGGAAAACAGTTTTAAATGATATAAGCCAAGAAGCTTTAGATATCTTAAAACAAAGAATAGAAAATAAAAATGTAGAGTTTTTTCACCATGATATTTCAAAGCCTTTTAAAAAAGAGTGTGATGTTTGGATAGATAGGGCAGTACTACATTTTTTAATTGATGAGGAAGATATCAAAAACTATTTTGAAAGTTTAAAACAAAGTCTTAGAAAAGATGGTCTTGTTCTTTTTGCCCAATATACAAAAGGTACTGCAAAAAAGTGTGCAAATCTACCTTTAAAACAGTATGATTTAGAAGAGTTTCAATCTTATCTTGGGAAAAGTTTCAAACTATTAGAGTCTGAAACTTTTGAGTTTACTATGCCAAGTTTAAATACAAGAGAGTTTATCTATGCTTTATATAAAAAAGAAGACTAAACAGTAATAATTGTATCTCCTGATTTAATCCATTGACTTAAAAGTTCACCTGTATAATAAACATTAATATCGCAAGATTCTAGTGTTGAGGTGATACTTAAGTTATCTGCACACTTTAAACAAGCAATAAATTTAACACCATCCTTTGATATCTTTTTTATTTTTTCTTGGATTTGTTTATCTTCATGGATTAGTTTTTGACTTGCTCCCCAAACTAAAACTGTCACTTCTTCCATCCATGCTTTTAGTTTTGCATTATGAGCATATAAAAGTACCATGTTCTCTACTGTTTCTTTATTATCACTAGTCCATAAAATCTTTGCTTCTGTTTGCATAATAGCTCCTGTTAATTTATTAGTTACATTTTTCCATTAAATCTTTTAATTCAAGGTTTAATGCATTTGATGAGATATAAACTTCCCAAATAGAAATACCTAATGATAAACACATAGAGATTAGACTTAATCCAAAAATTTGTTTACCAAAAATATAAAACCCTAAAAAAAGACAAAACATAGAGATAGTACACATTAAAAGTGATAATGCTCCAAAAAACTGCATCCATTTTGTTAATTCAAGTCTTTTTTTTAAGTTATCAATTTGACCTTTGTATTCCCCAATCTCTCCTTTTCTTGCTTGTGAACTTAAAGCTCTAATTAATTGACCCGTTGTAAGAAATCTGTTTGTATAAGCTAATAGTAGTAAAGAGACTGCTGGAAATAGTAATGCAGGAGTAGAAATTTCAATATCCATAAATAAAACCTTTTGTTTCTAATATTGTAACAAATTGTTTTCATAAAAAAAGAAAAGTACAAAAAAAGCTAATTTTAGTTATTATTTCAACATGTATAGAAACGAATTTGATAATAAGTTAAGACAAAATGAAATCTTCAATGCTTATATGTTTTATGGGCAGTCATCTTTTTTAATAGACTATTACACTAATTTAGTGGCTGATAGTTTAGGTTCTAAAGATGAGATAGAAAAACTATATTATGATGATTATAACTTCAAGTATGCAAAAGATAAACTTCTTCAGTCTTCACTTTTTGCATCAAATAATATACTTATTATCAAAATAGAAAAAAAACTTCCAAAAAAAGAAGTTGTAGAACTAATAGAAGCTTGTAGTGTAAACCCTGATTCTAAAGTTATTTTCGCTTGTATGGGTGATAGTGATTTTAAAGCAATGGGCGGATATTTTACTACAAAACTAAAATCTGTTAGTGTTAGACTTTTCTCACCTTTTGCAAATGAAGCCGTAAAACTTATTGAGAACCATGCAAGAAGTTTAAATTTAAATTATGAGATGTCAGCATTAAATCATCTTTATTTTATGCATAGACAAGATTTATCTTTATGTGTAAATGATTTAGAAAAACTTGCAATTTTAAATGAAAAAATCACAACTGATAAAATAAATGCTCACTGTTTTGGGATTGGAGCAATTAATTTTGAAGATTTTTTACATAATTTACTATCTTCACAAGATATAAGTGAAGAATTAGAGCTATTGCTTGAAGAGGGAATGAATGAGATTTATTTATTAACTCAAGTAACTTCTTTTGTGCAACAACTATTTATGATAAGCTCTTACGCAAGAGTTCATGGGGCACCAAATGCAAAAGAGATATTAGGTTTTGTTCCTCCTAAAAATGTTTGGGAAAAGAAAACAAGATTAGCAATTAATATCAAACCAGAGAAATTCTTAGAAATACTTACTTACCTTTTAAATATTGAGTTAGAATTAAAATCTTCAAAAATTCACGATTCAAATCTATATCTACAATCTTGTCTTAGAAAAATTTCAGTTTTAATTAGATAAAATCAGCAACTTTACAAAAAAGTCCTTGCTGATATTTGTAAAGATACCGGCACAAACTAAAAGGAGAAATTAGATGTCAAAATTAAAACATTATGAAACAATGTTTATTGTTAAGCCAACTCTTACTGAAGAAGAGACTGCGGCACAAATCGAAGCGGTAAAAACTTTAATCACTAAAAATGGTGGTGAAATCGTTGCTTGTGATGATATGGGTTCAAGACCATTAGCATATGAAATTGAAAAGCAAAAAAGAGGTTACTACTTTGTTGCATATTTCAAAGGTGAACCAGCTTCATTAAAAGAAATCGAAAGAAACTATAGAATTAACGAAAATATCATTAGATTCATTTTCATTAAATACGAAAGCAAAAAAGAAATCGCTGCATGGACTAAAATGAGCGATGAGGCAGCAAAGAAAGCTAACTAATAAAGCAAAATAGGACAGTCTTATGTATAATAAAGTAGTAATGGTAGGAAATCTTACAAGAGATATTGAGTTAAGATATATGCCTAATGGAGCAGCACTAGCAAAAGGTGCAATTGCTACAAGTCATAGATATAAAACTCAAACTGGTGAACAAAAAGACGAAGTTTGTTTTTTAGATTTTAATATCTTTGGTAGATCTGCAGAAGTTGCTAATCAGTACTTAAGAAAAGGTTCAAAAGTTTTATTAGAAGGTAGATTAGTATTTGAACAGTGGACTGCACAAGATGGTTCTAACAGAAGTAAACATGCTCTAAGAGTAGATAGTATGAAAATGTTAGATTCAAAAGCTGATTCACAAAATATGGGGCAAGATAACCAAGTAGGATACAACAATCCTCAAAATAGTTATAATCAACCACAACAAAATCAATACAATCAACCACAGCAAAATGCTGGGCAAAATAGTTATGGTGGTATGAACAGTCATGCAATGCAAAAAGCACCTGAGCAAAACATACCTGAGATCGATATCGATGACGATGAAATACCATTCTAGGAATAAGGAATAAAAATGGCTGAAAGAAGAAAATACGGAAAAAAATTTTGTAAATATACTGAGATGAAAATTGATTTCATTGATTATAAAAACACTGATTTATTAAAACTATCTATGAGTGAGAGAGGTAAGATTATGCCAAGAAGACTTACTGGTAACTCTAAAAACTCTCAAGAAATGGTAGAGAAAGCAATTAAAAGAGCTAGACACATGGCACTAGTTCCATATATTGTAAATACTCAAGATGTTACTGACGCAGCATACGCAAAGTAATTAAAAAGTATTAATACCAAAAAGGGAGGAAGCATTATGCTTCTTCCCTTTTTTTATGTCTGTATTATATTATGATAATCGTTCTTAGTATTAAGGAAGAACTAAGAGTCAATACAATATTATTTCAATAACTATTATCATTAATAAAAAAGGACAGATATGTTAAAGAAATTAGCCTTAGGAACTCTTGTGTTAGCAAGTTCTTTATTTGCATCAAATGAAGTAAACGTTTACTCACACAGACACTATGATACAGACAAACAACTGTTTAAAATGTTTGAAGAAAAAACAGGAATTAAAGTAAATGTTGTAAAAGCAAAAGCAAGTGCTTTAATCAAAAGAATTGAAAGTGAAGGTAAAAACTCACCAGCAGACGTTTTAATCACTGTTGATGCAGGAAGATTATACCAAGCAACTGAAAAAGATTTATTACAATCAATTGATTCAGACTACTTAACAAAAAATATCCCAGCACAATTAAGAGATAAAGATAATAAATGGTTCGCTCTTACAAAAAGATCAAGAGTTGCAGTATATAAACTTGGAACTGGAATTGAAAAAGAGTTAAAAACTTATGAAGACTTAGCAGACCCTAAATTTAAAGGGAAAATTATGGTTAGATCTTCAAATAATATTTATAACCAATCTTTAATGGCAGCAATGATTGCTCACCACGGTGAAGAAAAAGCTTTAGAATGGGCAAAAGGTGTTGTTGCAAATATGGCTAAAAAACCAAAAGGTAACGATAGATACCAAGTTAAAGCTGTAGCAAATGGAATTGGTGAAATTGCAATTGCAAACACTTATTATATTGGTAAAATGGTAGATAACAAAGAAGTTGCACAAGCTGAAGCTGTTAAAAAAGTTAAAATTTTATTCCCTAAATTTGAAAATGGTGGAACTCACATCAATGTTTCAGGTGCAGGTGTAGCTAAATATTCTCCAAATAAAGAGAATGCAATTAAATTTGTTGAGTTCTTAGCAAGTCCAGATGCACAAGAATTATTTGCAAAAGGTAACTTTGAGTACCCAGTATTAAAAGGTGTTAAGCCTTCAAAATTAGTTTCTTCATGGGGAACTTTTGAAGATGATACAATCTCAATCAACACTTTAGGTGAAAATAATGCAAAAGCTGTTAAAATCTTCGACCAAGCAGGATGGAGATAAGAGGCTTTAACAAATTTGAAACATATTAATAAACTTACAATAAGTAGTGTTTTTATAACACTACTTATTTCAATACCAGCAATTATTCTATTTACAAATATATTTACAGGCGGTGAAAACTGGAAACATCTAGTAGATACTGTACTATTTGAATATATTTTTAACTCATTATATATTATGGTAGGTGTAGCAGTAATAACTGCAATACTAGGCTTTACAACAGCATATTTAACTTCACTATTTACCTTTACTGGTTCTTCATTCTTTCATTATGCATTGATTTTACCCTTTGCAATTCCTACATATATCGTTGCATATATTTATGGTGGAATGTTTGATATTACTGGAAGTGTGACAACTTTTATTTTAGATTTACTAGGAAAAGATTTATCAGAAGTATACTTCTTTGATATTATGTCAATTGAAGGTGCTATTATTGTAATGTCTCTGGTTTTATATCCATATGTTTATTTAATCTGTAAAACATATTTAAGAGCAGAGTCTTCATCTATTATTGATGCTTCAAAGACTATGGGATTAAACAATTTTCAAATTTTTTATAAAGTAGTAATTCCTATTTCAAGACCAGCAATTGTAGCAGGTGTAATTTTAGCTGTAATGGAAGCAGTTGCAGATTTTGGGGTTATGGATTATTATGGAGTTGCAACTTTTGTAACTGGTATTTTTAGGACTTGGTTTGGAATGGGAAGTGTTGAAGATGCTTCAAAACTAGCTTCTATGTTAATGCTATTTATTTTCATTTTAATCTTTTTAGAGAAATATCAAAGAAGAAATAAAAGATACAAAAGTAGTGGAAAAGATTTTAAACCTATTGCAAAACAAAAGCTAACTGGATTTAGTAATATTTTTGCATTTGTTGCATGTTTTATTCCTTTCTTTTTTGGGTTTTTATTACCATTTTCTCAAATGTCAGTATGGTTTTATAGGTCATATGAAGAAGTAATAGATGAAGACTTTTTAACTGTACTTTATCAGACTTTATCCCTTGGTATTTTTTCTGCTATATTTATTACGGTATTAGCTTTTATTTTAGTTTATAATGTAAGACTTCATAAAAGTAAACTAGCAGACTACCTAATGCAAATATCAAAATTGGGATATTCTATTCCTGGTGCTGTTGTTGCCGTTGGAATACTTAGTTTCTTTTCTATTATAGATAGAAGTTTTGATATCTTACTTAGTGGAACTGTTATAGCAGTAATTTTTGGTTATACAGTTAGATTTATTGCTATTTCAATAAACAACTATGAATCAGGATTTGCAAAAATACCTCAAAGCTATGATGATGCTTGTAAAACTATGGGTACAGGAACTTTCCAAACTTTTTATAAAGTAATGTTGCCTTTAATTAAAAACTCTGCTTTAGCTAGTTTTATTGTTATCTTTATTGAAGTAATTAAAGAGTTACCTCTTACAATGATTCTAAGGCCATTTAACTATGATACTTTAGCAGTATTATCCCATGAACTTGTAACTCAAGCACAGGTTGTTGAGTCAAGTGTACCAGCAATGTTTATTGTTGGTTTAGGAATAATCTCTGTTTTAATATTACTTAAAAATATGATTAAGGATTAATGATTCATGATAGGAATTAGTGTAAAAGATTTAGCAGTTTCTTTTGGTGAAACAAAGATTTTAGAGGATATCTCTTTTAGTGTTGAAGCAGGGGAAATTGTAACTATTCTAGGTCCTAGTGGATGTGGTAAAAGTACAATCCTAAGATGTATTGCTTCTTTACATGATGATTATAAGGGTGAAATATTTTTAAATGAAACGTGCTTAGTAAATGATGGAAGAAATCAGTGTAATAAAGATATTGGATATATTTTCCAAGACTATGCTTTATTCCCTCATTTAAATGTAAGAGAAAACATTGAGTTTGCACTTTATAAACTTAAACAAGACGAAAAGCAAAGAAGAGTAGATGTTTTATTAAAGCAGTTTGATTTATTTGACCACAGACATAAGCAAATTCACGAGTTAAGTGGTGGGCAGCAGCAAAGGGTTTCAATAGCAAGAGTTTTAGCCTATGAGCCTAAAGTATTGCTTTTAGATGAGCCTTTTTCAAACCTAGATACAATTTTAAGAAATAAAACAAAAGTTTGGCTAAAGAAGATGATTAAAGAGTTAGGTCTTAGTGCTATATTAGTTACCCATGACCAGAAAGAGGCTTTAAGTATGTCTGATAAAATTGCAATTATCAATGATAAAAAAATTGAGCAGTTTGGAACAGCTAAAGAGCTTTTTGAAAAACCAAAATCATACTACATAGCAAACTTTTTAAATAGAATTAATAAACTTCCAACAAAACTTATAGAGGATTTAGGTTCAAGTATCACTCCTGAGAACTTAGCTGTAATTCCTATTGATAAGATTGAAGTAACTGCGGATAGCTCTAAGATTGAAGCTTCTATTTTAGATATCTCTTATTGTGGGGATTATTATGAACTAGAAGTATCTTTAAATAATTATGATAATTTAGAACTTACAGTAAAATCATTTTGTATAGATTGTTTAACTAGCAGGGATAAATGTTATTTAGATATTGATTTAAAAGATATTCAAATAGTAAGAGAAAAAGTTTAACTCTTTTCTCTTTTTATATAAAACTATAAAGGCTTAAAAGCCTTTATAGTTACTTCATTAATGGATCTGCTAATCCTAGCACATACATTCCAACTAAACCTAAAATACCAGCAACTAAACAATAGTAAATTGTAGGAATAACTGTTCTTCTTAGTGTTTCACCTTCTTGGTCAAGTAAACCAACAGTAGCACTTGCTGCAACTACATTGTGAATTGCAATCATATTACCAGCTGCTGCACCAACTGCTTGAAGTGCAATCATAAATGCAGTTGAGATTCCAAGAGCATCTGCAACACCAAATTGGAACTGAGATAACATCATATTTGAAACTGTATTACTTCCAGCAATAAATGCACCTAATGCACCAACCATTGGAGCAAATAGTGGGTAAATATCACCAACCGATGTAGCAACAAAGTTTGCCATAGCAACAGGCATAGAATCAAATCCAGATTCATTAATTCCTGAGTTAATTAAAATTCTAACTAATGGAATAGTAAATACAAGAACGAAACCAGCCCCAATCATTACTTGTGAAGACTCTCCAATTGCAGCTTTCATCTCTTTGAATTCCATTTTATGTAAGAAGTAAGTTGTAAGTGCAACAAATACTAAAATACCACCTGGTAAATATAATGGAGTAATTGAGTATCCTAAACCTTCTCCTAAAATATCTTTAAATGGAATAACCCATGATGTAACAAATGCTTTAGCTTCAGCTGAAACTCTTGTAATAACAAGAATAATAGCAACTAATACATATGGAATCCAAGCTTTAGTTAATGACATATTTGCTTTTGTACTCATAGAGTCTAGTTTGATTTCTAATTTACTTACCCAGTGAACTGGCCACTCTTCTTTTGGAGCAAAATCCCAGCTTGTTTTTGGTAAAAGGAAACCTTTTTTTGCAGCAAATACAACAATAGGTAAACCAATTAATGCACCAATTAATGATGGGAATTCAGCCCCTAAGAATACACCAGTTAATGCGTAAGGAATTGTAAATGCTAATCCACCAAAAATAGCAAATGGAATAATATTTAAACCTTCAGTCCATGATTTGTTTCTACCAAAGAATCTAGTTAACATCATTACCATAAATAGTGGAATAAGTGTTCCTGTAATTGCATGAACAATAGCAACTTCACTTGTAATGATTTGTAAATAAGTTTCCCAGTTCGAACCTAGACCTTCTAGTGTTGTTCCAATAGATGCACTATCTAAACCTTTGTTTACACCAATTAAAATTGGAGTTCCTACTGCTCCAAACGATACAGGAGTACTTTGAATCATCATACCTACCATAACAGCTGCCATAGCAGGGAAACCAATTGCAACTAATAAAGGTGCTGCAATAGCTGCTGGTGTACCAAATCCTGATGCACCCTCAATGAATGACCCAAATAACCAAGCAATAATAACAACTTGAACTCTTCTATCTGGACTAATGTTGTTAAATCCTTGTCTAATTACTGCAATTGCACCAGAGTGCTTAAGTGTATTTAATAGTAAAATAGCACCAAAGATAATCCATAAAACCGCAACTGTAATAAGTAGACCTTGGATAGTAGAAGCTAAGATTCTGTTGAATGTAACTTCCCAAACTAAATATGCAACTGCTGTAGTTGCAAGATAAACAATAGGCATTGCTTTTTTTGCAGGTAATCTAAAACCTACAAGTAAAATACCAGCAATGAATATTGGTAATGCAGCAAATAATGCTTGTATTCCAATTCCCATAGTGACTCCTTCTATAATATATAGTTAATGATAAAAAGAAGTTGTGACATTTGTATGATATTCAATCGTAGCAATAAAATAGCAATGTAAAAATGTTTAGTTTTGTAGCAGTAATGTAATTTTAAGTTTATGGAAAAAGCTTAATGCTTTTCCCATACTGTTCCATTAGGAGTATCCATAATAGACACATCTAATGAAGAAATCTCTTCTCTAATTTTATCAGCAGTCTCGAAATCTTTATTTTTTTTAGCTTCAGTTCTTTGTGAGATTAATTGTTCAATTTTCTCAATATCTTCTTGTGACACACCAAATTGGAAATATGTATATGCATCATTAAATCCAATTCCTAATACGTCATTTATAAATTCAAAACTTGAAACTAGTTCTTTTTTGATATTTTTATTTTTTGGTTCTTTGTCTAAAGTCTCATTTGCTGAATTAATATATTCATCAATTACTGAGATTGCTTTTGGAGTATTTAAATCATCATTTAAAGCTTTTAGAATATTCTCTTTAAGCTCTTTATTTACAGCAGATTTCCCTAAACCATAAACTCTTTTTTTAACTCTATAGAACTTATCAAGTCTTTTTTTAGAGGCAATTAAATCCTCTTCATTGAAGTTGAAGTTTGTTCTATATTGAGCTGTTAAAAGATAAAATCTTATAACTTCTCCTGAGTATGATTTAACAATATCTTTTAAGAAAAATGAGTTTCCTAATGATTTACTCATTTTCTCTCCATCAATTGTTACAAAACCATTGTGCATCCAATATTTTGCTAAAGAAGCTTTTGATGAACATCTTGTTTGTGCAGCTTCATTTTCATGGTGAGGGAATAGAAGGTCAGCTCCTCCACCGTGAATATCAATTTGGAAAGGCTCATCTTTATATGCAAGATGTTTATTAATCATAGCAGAACACTCAATGTGCCAACCAGGTCTTCCTTTTCCAAATGCAGCTTCAAAACTTACATCATTCTCTTTTTCAAATTTCCAAAGGGCAAAATCATTTGGATTTCTTTTTTCAGTATTTGCTTCAACTCTTGCTTGTGAGTTTTCATCACTTGCTCTTTTTGATAAAGAACCATAAGCTTCATCTTTTGAAACATCAAAATATACCCCATCA
This sequence comes from Arcobacter sp. F155, assembly GCF_004116455.1. Taxonomy (NCBI): domain Bacteria; kingdom Pseudomonadati; phylum Campylobacterota; class Epsilonproteobacteria; order Campylobacterales; family Arcobacteraceae; genus Arcobacter; species Arcobacter sp. F155. The sequence goes on along the minus strand of NZ_PDJU01000008.1, from coordinate 69,990 downwards.
CTTGTAGAATAGGCTATGTCTTTTGAAATTAGGTCCTCAATCATTTCAATCATCACATCAAGATTTTGTGTTGCTTTTGGTTCTAAAGTATTATCTAAAATATTTAAAATTTGCATATCATTTTTGTATGCATCTATATAGTGGTTTGTAACTTCTTCTAATGACTTATTTGTATCATTCATTTTTTTGATGATTTTATCGTCAATATCAGTGAAGTTTTTAGTCATAGTAACATTGTAGTTATTTGCTTTTAGTGTTCTGTGTAGTATATCAAAGGCAATTGCAGATCTTGCGTGACCTAAGTGTGAATCATCATACACTGTAGGTCCGCAAACGTAAACTTTTACGTCATTATTTTTTATTGGTTGAAACTCAATTTTCTCTTTTTTTACTGAGTCATAAACAAATAGTGCCATTACTTAAATAATGCCTCTAAGCTTGCAGTATCTGTTGTTTTTTCAACTTCTTGGTTATCTGAACTTGATGTCGCAGTAGTTGAACCACCAACTTCTACAAGCTCAATTTCATATCTAGTTAACATTGATGCAAGTCTGATATTTAAACCAGCTTTACCAATTGCTTTTGACTTTTGGTCACTTGGAATTGTAACTACTGCTTTACCTTTGTCATTTCCATCTGCTGGTTTTTCAATTTTTACACTTTGAATAATAGCAGGAGATAATGCTCTTGAAATAAACATTTCAGGAATTGCTGAATACTCAACACAATCAATATTCTCTCCATGTAATTGTGCAGAAACAGCAGAAATTCTAACACCTTTTACCCCAACAATTGAACCAATTGGGTCAACAGATGGATCAGTTGTAGTTAAAGCGATTTTAGCTCTACTTCCTGGAATTCTAGCACTTGCTTCAATAGAGATAATTTCATCTTTTAATTCAGGAACTTCTGCTCTTAAAAGTGATTCTAAAAATTTAGGTGCAGTTCTTGATAGTTCAATGATTAAACCATTTGCTTTATCAATATTTACAGCTTTTACTACAGCTTTAACTGTATCTCCAACTTTAAAGAACTCACCTTTAATTCTAGATTTTCTTGGAAGCATACCTTTTACTTCCCCAATCTCAACAAAAGTATTCTCTTGTCTGTCAACTCTAGTTACTGTACCGTTAATAGTTTTTCCAATTTTATTTTTATATTTACTAACTAAAGTCTCTTCTAAATATCTTTGAACTTTGTATTCAAAGTTACTATGTAAGATTGTTGCAGCATTTCTTCCCATGTTTTCAAACTCTAGGTCATAATCAACTGTATCTCCAACTTCTAAGTCAGGATCAATCTCTTGTGCTTCACTTAACTCAATGAAGTTTTCAGGGTTAATACTGTTTCCTTCTTCGTCAAGTCCTAAAGATCTACTATCTCCATCTGGTACAACTTCTACTTTTTGTGAAAGCTCTAATTTTTTATTTTCTCTATCTATATTTGCATCAAATGTTAACGTCTCATCTACCATTTTTTCGGCAGTTTTGATTAACGCTTCTTTTAAAGCTGTTTCAACTTCTTCTACTTTTAGGCCTTTTTCATAGGCAATAGAATCCAATATATCAATAATTTTATCCATTAAATTACCTTCTTTTTTTAACATTGAAATGTGATGTTTTTTGATTTTCAATGTGGAATAGAACAATATTATATCAAAAAGTTCTTTTATACAAATTAAAGCAACTTTAAGATAAACTATTTAGCTAATTAAAAACAAAAAGGTAATTAAATGGAATTATTATTTGCAAGAAATGAACTTACTGAAAAGCCAAAAAAAGTTCAACTTGATAAGATTAAAGAAGAGTTAAATAAAAGCGGTGAAAAAATATTCTATTTTGATAGAGACAACTCTCACAAAGATATGATGTCTTTAGTTGATGCGTTAGAAGATGAGGGTTATAACGTATATTTCAGAGAAGTTAAATACGGACTTGCTGATGATGAGTACATGTATGAGGTACATGCTTTATAATAATAAAGTGAATAAAAATAAATGAGTAACCAAGAAAAAAAACTATTTATACAAACGCTAGGGTGTCAAATGAATGACACTGATAGCCAACATATAATTGCTGAACTAAAAGAACATAAAAATTATACAACAACAGATCAGATGGAAGATGCTGATTTAATTATTATTAATACCTGTTCAGTAAGAGAAAAACCTGTTCAAAAGCTGTTTTCAGAGATTGGACAATTTAATATTAAAAAGAAAAAAGATGCTAAGATTGGAGTTTGTGGGTGCACAGCTTCACACTTAGGTCAAGATATTATAAAAAGAGCTCCATATGTAGATTTCGTAGTTGGAGCTAGAAATATTTCAAAAATCAAAGATGTAGTTGATAAAAAAGGTTCAGTTGAGATTGATATTGACTATGATGACTCAACTTACCAGTTTGCACAAAATTCTAATTCCTTATATAAAACATCTGTGAATATTTCTATTGGATGTGATAAAGAGTGTACTTATTGTATCGTTCCTGCAACAAGAGGTGATGAAATCTCTATTCCACCTGAAATGATTGTAGAACAAGTTCAAAAAGATGTGGCAAAGGGTGCAAAAGAAGTAACTTTATTAGGTCAAAATGTAAACTCTTATGGAAGAAGGTTCTCTGATGGTAGAGAAAAAACTAACTTTACTAGACTTTTACAAGAGGTTTCTAAAGTAGAAGGTTTAGAGAGAATTAGATTTACTTCTCCACACCCATTACATATGGATGATGAGTTTATTGAAGAGTTTGCAAAAAATCCAAAAATATCTAAATGTATTCATATGCCTTTACAAAGTGGTTCTACTAAAGTATTAAAAGCTATGAAAAGAGGATATACAAAAGAGTGGTTTTTAAATAGAGCTAAGAAAATTAGAGATTTAGTTCCTAATGTTAGAATTACAACAGATATCATTGTAGCTTTCCCTGGTGAGTCTCAAGAAGATTTCGAAGATACAATTGATGTAATCAAGCAAGTTCGTTTTGATCAAATCTTTAACTTCAAATACTCTCCAAGACCAAACACTAAAGCTTTAGAATTTAAAGATTTAGAAATTGAAGATGAGATTGGAAGTGCAAGACTTACAGAAGTAATTGAACTTCACAAGTTACATCAAAGTGAACTAATGGATTCAAATGTTGGAAAAACTGTAGAGGTTTTATTTGAATCATTAAAACCAAATGGTGAGATTGCTGGATTTACAGATAACTATTGTCAAGTATTTGTAAAAGGTAGTGATGAGCTATTAGGAAAAATTGTTAAAGTAAAAATAACTGGTGCAACTAGAACTGCACTTAAAGGTGAAATTGTAGAATAATGAAAAGTTTAAAGAACTATTTTCTTACTAAAATAGCACCTTCTTTTTTACAGCTTATAGTTAGGTTTATCTATCTAACATCAAAGAAAAACTTTCATTATAGTAAAGTTTCTGAGGATGAGACATTGATAATTGCCATGTGGCATGGGGATTTATTAATGCAACCATTAAACTACAGAAACTTTAGAAAAAATGGAAGAGTAAAAGTCATTGTTAGTGAACATAAAGATGGACTAATAATAAAAAAAGTATGTGAGTATCTAGGAGTAGGTGGTATTCCTGGATCTTCATCAAAGGGCGGAATTAAAGCTTTAAAAAATGCTCTAAAAGAGTTAAAAGCTGGAACTGATGTTGCAATTACTCCTGATGGACCACGTGGTCCTAGGTTTTCTATCGCAGATGGGATTGTAGCTATTTCAAAGAAAACAAATACTAGAATAGTATCTTTAAATGCTGTTCCAAAATCTTATTGGCAATTAAAATCTTGGGATAGATTTGTTATACCTAAACCTTTTGGTATAATAGATTTTTATGTATCTGAACCATTTTCTGTAAATGATTTAGAAATGGATGAAGCAAAAGAGTATATAAAAGAAAAAATGTTAGTAAATGCCATGAGATAGGGGTTAAAGTTTAAAATGTTTTCTAAAGAGTCATTATATATAAATGCAATAAAATATACTAATCAATTAAAAATCAATTATAAGAAGCTAAATAATAATGATATTATTGAAACAAACAGCTCTACTTTTATTGCAAAAGATGATATCTTAGGAAGAGACATTGCCACAAAACTTAACAATCATGCCTCTGAAATAAACAACACTTATATTTCAACACTATTAATTGCAGATGATACTGTATTATTAAAAAAGAAAAGTCCTAAACCAAAAGATTGCGAAGTAACAGTATTAAACAATGACTATAATATTGCTGTTTCTAAAAACAATCTTTTTGAAACAAGAAACTATTTTGAAAAGTGTGGAGTTGATTATATCTTCTCTGCTTATCATGTTTTAAATCTTCATATTGAACAAAACCCTTGCAACAACAATCTAGTAATACTTCTATTTAATGACCAAGCTTTTTGTGTAGTTTTAAATGAAAAAAATGAAATTATATTTAATAAGAAGATTGCATTATCTGCTTTTGATGATATCAAACAAAGTAAGTTTTATGAAAATGAAGTATTAGGTCAAAAGCTTTTTGATGAAGTATATGCTTTAGAGCTACATGAGGCTATTCAAAATACAATTGAAGAGTTTTATGCAAATAGTAAAAACATATTTATAGAAAGAATTTCACTATTATATAATATTAAAATCTTAACAAATGAACAGATACAGCAAATGAGTGATGAGTTTATGATTGATACAACTTATCATCCAATCTCTGTTGATGAAGAGTTATTTGAGTTATCAAAAGATACACATAGTCATAAAAGTTTTATAAAGCCAAGGTCAAAACCTACAAACACATTTAGAAACTTTGTTTTAGCTCTAGCTGTATTTGCTGTAATTTTTGCAGGAAGTGCTTTTGTTTTACCATATAAAAAATGGCTAGGAATGGAAGATAAGAAGGTAACAACTCCGACTCAAACTGTTTCAAAAAAAGTTGAAGAAGCAAAACCTATCAAACGAGAAATAATACTTCCTAACCATATGGAAATAAACTCTCAACTAGAGTTTAAAGTATTAAAAGCTTTAGAAGTTATTCCTTATGATATGGTTTTAACTGAATTAACAGTTGATAAAGATAGATTACTATTTGATGTAAATATGTTAAATAAAGACACTTATATCAAAGTTATAAAACCTGAACTACAAAAAGATTATGAAAAAGTAAATATAACTTTTAAAGAGAGTAAAAAGCCTGTTTTAAAAGCAACTATTGATGTAGAAGGTTTCAAAGATAAAAAAGAGACTGGAACAAAAGAGTATAAAGATGTTTATTTATCAAATGAGTTTATGTCAATTATTACTGTTACAGAGCAAATAAAAATGCTATTTCCTAAAGGAACAAGCATAAACTTTAAATCAAGTTCTAAAGAGACTAATGTAAGCTTTGATTATCTTGTAAATATGCTAATACAATCTCCATTAGAGTTTTTTAAAGTAATAGAAGTATTAAATAATGAGATGTACTCTATAAATATTAATTATCCAGTTAATTTTGTTAAAACAGAAGCTGGTATTGAAGTAGAGTTTATTTTACAGTTTAATCAACCAAAGTAGTTGATTAAAACTGCATTATAAACCTAACACCATCTGTAGAGTTTTCTATTTTTAAATTTCCATTATAACTATTTTTAATCACTAATTTCACCATATATAATCCTACTCCTGTACCTTCTTCTTTTGTTGTATAGTATGGGTCAAATATTTTTTCTAGATTCTCTTCTTTTATTCCACCTGCATTATCACTAATGATTAGATAGTTTTTTTCATCTTTAGAAAAAGTTATAATCTCAATCTTTCTATTCTCTATCTCTCTTTCTTCAAAGGCTTGTATTGAGTTTGTAATTAAGTTGATTAAAACTTGTGATAACTCCATTTCTATACCATTTAATTGATAGTTCGAAAGTAGTTGTGTTTCAAGTTCTACATTAGCTTTTTTTATTTGTGAGCCAAGTAACTCTTTTGTACTTTCGATAACTTTTTTTATTTCAAATTGATTTTTATGTTTATCTGGGTTAAAAAAGCTAAGAAAACCATCAATTGTATCTCTCATATAATGGATTTGTTTTTTAGTATTTTGAGAAAATTCATCAACCATTTCATCATTTAACTCATTAAATTGATATGCAAATTTAATATCATCACAATAAATAGAAAGTACATTAAGAGGCTGTTTTAGTTGGTGTGAAATTACACCTATCATTTCGCCGATACTAGCCATTTTTGTATTATGTACTGCAAGTTTATTTGCTTTTTCAAGGGAAGATTTAATTTGTTTATTTTTATTAAAAAGCTCAATATAGGCTTTAAGTTTAGAGGTTAATAAAACATCATCAATTGGTTTAGAGATATATTCAATAGCTCCTAAATCATAACCTTTTTTTTGATATAAATCTTTATCATAAATACCAGTAATAAAAATAACAGGAATATCTTTTAGTTTTTCTATTCTTTTAATATATTCAACAAATTGAAATCCATCAATATCTGGCATTTGAATATCACAAAGTATTAAATCTATATTTTCTTTCATAAGGATATTAATTGCATCATTTGCATTAAGTGCAGAGTGAATATTGATATCTAAATCTTCAATAAGTAGTTCTAGCGAATATATATTATCTTGAACATCATCTATAATTAAAACAGAAAACCTATTTTCCATAATATATCCTTTCATTTTATATCATCTAAAATTATATTCTAAAATGATACTATAATAGTATTTTTTATCTATATAATAACTGTAAGGTTATTTTTCAAGGAGTGGAACATTAAGGTTCTTAAGAAAATGCTAAATATTTTTGATAGATTTAGAAATAGTATTGGTTCAAATTTATTTAATAGAGTATATCTTACTTATTTTGTTTTTGTATTCTTATTTGTACTTTTTCAAATCTTTACTGAGTATAAAAATGAAAAACGAAAACTTGAAAGAGTATTTACTAAAATAGAGATGGTATATAAAAATATTTTAATCAAGAATACAAAAGAAAAAAATATAAAAGAGTTAAACAGTATTTCCCATGCAATAGCACAAACTACAGATATCTCAGGTATTTCTATTATTGAAGAAAAACAACGCTTTATATATTTAAATGGAATGGTTTCTAGCGATATTGAGAATATTAAATCAATAATAAGATTGCCAAATTTAAGCTATAGCTTTTCTAATAGTTTATTAACCCATGGAATGGCATTTACTATTGAAGATAGGAACTACTTTATTTTTTTATTCATAGATGAAAATAAAATCTATAAAAATATGGAAGAGTCAATTTTCTTAATACTTTTAAATATTTTAGCAAGCATGATTATTCTAGGAATCTTATTTTTGATTTTTTCAACAAAATATTTAATCAAACCACTTAACAAAATAATTGATGCAACTAAAAAGTTTGATGTTGTTGGTCATGAAGTAATAGAAATAAAGCTAGACAAAGTAGAAAAAAATGAGTTACATACTCTTGCAAGAACATTTAATAAAATGTCAAAAAGAATCAATGAAGCTTATATCAATATGCAACAGCTAACAATGATTAGAGAGATTCAAAAAGATAAATTAGAGTTACAAAAAAAAGAGCTAGAAGATGCTAATAAATCAAAAGATGATTTTATGGCAAATATGAGCCATGAGTTAAAAACACCCCTAAACTCTATCAATGTAATTAGTAATGTAATGATGAAAAACAAAAGGGGCGTTTTAAATGAAAAGGATATTAAAAATTTAGAGATAATAAATAAGTGTGGTAAAGATTTACTGTTTTTAATAAATGATGTTTTAGACCTTTCTAAACTTGAAGCTGGTGAGATTATATTAAACAATGATAAACTTGATTTAAGAGAGTTAAGTGATAGTATCTATGATATGTTTAATTTACAAGTAAAAGAGAGAAATATAGAGTTTAAATATCATATAGATGATTCTTTAGATTTTATCTTTAGTGATAAAGATAGAATTAGTCAAATTATAAAAAATCTTCTAAGTAATGCTGTTAAATTTACTGAAAAAGGTCAGGTTAAATTTTTAGTTTTTGATGAAGAACCAAATGTTAAAATTGTTGTTGAAGATGATGGAATAGGAATCTCAAAAGATAAGTTAGAGCATATCTTTGATAGGTTTAAGCAAGTTGACGGAAGTACAACAAGAAAATATGGTGGAACAGGATTAGGATTAGCTATTTGTAAAGAGTTAAGTAAGCTATTAGAAGGTGATGTATTTGTTGAAAGTGAAGTTGATAAAGGCTCAACATTTACTTTAGTAATTCCAAAAAACAAACATCTTTTAGAGGGAATGAATTTCTTAGAAATAAGTTCTAATAAAGAAGACCTACTTGAATTAAATAGTAAAGAAGAGATTATTGTATTAAATAATGACCCAATAGTCTTTTTTAATTTAGTAATTGAATTAAATAAAAACTATAAAGTGATACAAGCTTTCTCTTTTGATGAGTTGAAAACTTTTATTGAAAGAAAAGAGAAGATTATTATTGATATAGATAATTTACCAAAAGATGAAATAGAGTTTTTGATAGCAAACTTTGAAGGTAAGTTAATATTTATATCTGAGAATGATTTAGAAGATGAGTATAAAAAGCAAGTATTTGATTTTGTTAAGAAGCCATTAACAGAAGAGTTAATTGCAAAGATATAACACAATCTTGTAAAAAGGATTTATTATGGTTGAAAAAAATGAAGAGATTAGAAGTTTAAAAGTTTTATATGTTGAAGATGAAGAATTAGCAAGGGAAAAACTAGGAAAGTTTTTGCAAAGAAAGTTTGATAATGTAGAACTATGTGCAAATGGTTTAGATGGTTTTTTAGCTTTTGAAAAAGCTTTTCATAGTAATCAAAAGTTTGACTTAGTAATTAGTGATATAAACATGCCTAAGATGGATGGTCTTGAGATGTTTGAGAAGATTAAAGAGGTTGATACTCATATTCCTTCGATGTTAATTACAGCTAGAACTGAAACTGAGCAATTATTAAAAGCTATCTCTTTACATATAGATAGTTATATTTTAAAGCCAATAGATTTAACGGTAATAGATGAAAAGTTAAATAGACTTTGTAGTGATATTTTCTATAAAAAGAATTATGAAAATCAAAAGAAAGAGTTACAAACTTATTTAGATATCTTAAATCAAGAAGCAATAGTTTCAAAAACTGATTTAAATGGAAACATAACTTATGTAAATGATGGTTTTTGTGTTGTTACAGGATATGAACAAAATGAATTAATAGGTAAGTCACATAAGCTAATAAGGCATCCAGAAGTTTCAAAAGATTCATTTAAAACTCTTTGGGAAACTATACAAGCAGGAAAAATTTGGAGTGGTACTTTTAAAAATCTAGCAAAAGATGGCTCAACTTTTTTTGTGAATACAAAGATTATTCCTATTTTTGACTCTTCTAGTAAAGAGATTTTAGAGTATATAGCAGTAAGTTTTTTAGTTACAGAAAATGAACTTAAAAAAAGAGAGAGTTATAAAAAGTATATAGAACAAGTAACACAATATAAAAAAGCTGTAAGTGCTTTAAATACTGAAAAAGAGAGTTTGGCTAAAAGAGTTTTAGACCTTACTAATATTAACTCTACATTAGATGAAAAAGTACATCAAGTTGAGGCAAAAAGAAAGCAACTTTTAAATCAATTAGAAGCCTATGAAAAAAACAACCTAGAGTATGACAAAGTAAATCTTATGACGAAGCAAGATAAGAGTAAGCAGTTTGATCAAATGTATAAAGCTTTAAACACTTTAAAGGGAATAAATAAAAGGCAAGAGAAAACTATTCAAACTTTAGAAACAATGTTAAACTCAAAAAAAGATGAGTTAGATGATTTTATAAAAAAAGATTTAGAGAATAAAAAAAGAATAAATGATTTAAAAGATTTAGTTACAAACTTACAAAAAGAGAATGAAGAGTTAAAAACTAATAAGAAAACTCTGTTTTAATAAGATAAAAGTTACCAAACTTTTATCTCATTATAGATTGAATCTCTCTCAACTGGTGTAAAGCCAGAGTTTTTGATTAAATCAACAAACTCTTCAAGTGGCATACCATTTGCACTTTTTGCTCCTGCTGCACTTTGAATAGACTCTTTTTCAATTGTTCCATCTAAATCATTTGCACCAAACTCTTGAGCTAAAAGAGCTAGTTTTACAGTTGATGTTACCCAATAAGCTTTTATATGAGGAATATTATCTAAAAGGATTCTAGCAATAGCCATAGTTTTTAATATCTCTTGACCAGTTAAAAAATCTTTTACTTTTAGATAGTTATTCTCTTTTTGATAAACAAGGGGAATAAAAGCATTAAATCCATTTGTTTCATCTTGTAAGTCTCTAAGTCTAAGCATATGGTCGATTCTGTGTTCTCTTGATTCAACATGTCCAAATAGCATTGTTGCATTACTTTCATGTCCTGCTTTATGCCAAAGTTTATGAATATCAAGCCATTGTTGTGAAGTAACTTTTCCACCACAAATTCTTTTTCTAACTTTTTCATCAAAGATTTCAGCTCCACCACCTGGCATTGAATCAACACCACTTTCAATCATCTTTTCAATGATTTGCTCATAACTTAAATCATACTCTTGTGCTAAAAAGTGTATTTCTGCTGCTGTTAATGCTTTTACATGAATATGAGGAAAATCTTTTTTGATTTTTTTAAAAATATCTAAATACCACTCTAATCCTGTATCTGGGTTATGAGCAGATACAATATGCACTTCTTTAATACCATTTTTAGATGAGTTTTTAACTGTCTCTAAAATTTGTTCGTGGCTCATTGTGTATGGATTAGGATTTTTTCTACTTGCACTATATGCACAGAATTGACATACATCTTTACAGATGTTTGTTGGATTAATATGTCTATTTATATTAAAATAGGTTTTATCTCCATGTTTCTCTCTTCTAATGTCATTTGCTATTGATGCTAATTCAAAAAGGTCTAGATCATATAATTTTATCGCATCTTCGTAGCCAAGTCTTTGGTTATTTTTAATCTTTTCTAAAACACTCATATTCTCTTCTTCATTTTAATTTATTTGCAGTCTATATCTTTACTATACTTTCCATGATTACTTCTATGTACAAATCCAATACACTCTTTATTTAAAGTTTCATCAAAAAATGTAACTTTGTAAACAGTACTTTTAACTTTTGTTTCTTTATCTTCAACACTCATTCTGTTTACAACTTTAATACTAGAAATTTTTTCATGTCCAAGTGAACTTAGAACTTCCTCCATTTTTAGGTTCTTTGTCATCATAATGAATCCAAAACCTATAATAGTAGCAATAGACATTATTGCAATTATAACAACAGTTTTTTTAGGAAGTCTTCTAACTTCTACATTATGGCTCATATGTAAACTCACTTAAAGGTTTGAATTTGTCATCTTTACTATCATAGTAGTCGATTTTTGCAGTTTGGATGTCATAATACCATCCATGAACTTTAAGTTCACCTTCATCTAATAATCTTTTTACATCAGGATAAGTTAGAAGGTTTTCAAGTTGATATCTAATAGAGTTTCTTTCAGTTGCTCTATACATCTCTTCTTCTGTATTAAATTTTTTATTTTTTAATGTTCTCTCTTTTGCTTTAGCACCTAATTTTAGCCATGTTTTAACATGAACTAGTGAATCTGTTGCAGGAATATCTTCATATAAAGATTTACACGCTCCACAATGTGAATGTCCACATACAACAATATGTTTTACTTTTAAAACAGCAACCGCATACTCAATAGCAGCAGCACTTCCGTGGTAATCTTCATCATGTTTATATGGAGGTACAAAATTTCCTACATTTCTTAAAATAAACATATCACCTGGTTTTGAGTTTAGCATCAAATCAGGAGTAACTCTACTGTCTGAACAACCTATAAACAGAACCTCTGGCTTTTGTCCATGTTCAACTAAGTCTTTTAATTCGTCCTCTAAATCCAAAAATTGTGAGTTTCTGAATTTTTCATTTCCTTTGATTAATTCGTTTAAAATCATGCTACCTTCCTAAGTTTTTTATTACAACTTGATTTTCTTTAGTTACTACAGTAACTTTTTTAACAGGGTCTTTTTCTTCATCATCTACAACTCTATACTCAACAAGATAATCCACTTGGTGGCAAGATACTATTGATGTAAGTTTTGAAAGTTTTACACTTTCACAGTTTTTCATATTCACGAAGTTATTCTCATTTGCAAAGGCTGCAACACAGAATGTAAGAGTTAAAAGTAGTTTTTTCATCTTGTTTCCTTTAGATAATTACAAACATACTCTAAGTCATTTTGTTTAATATCAGTTTTTGCAATAAGTCTTATTATTGCACTTTTTACGGTTGGTTGTCTAATTGCTCCAACAAGATAACCCTTTTGCTCTAACTGTTTTTGTAAGTCTAGAACTTTTTTATTATCTGCAATTTGTACAGGAATAATTAAACTTTGAGAATCCATATTTAAAATATTGTTTACAGTGTTCAGATTAGTAGAGATTTTCTCTTTTATTTGAACCTTGTTTTTTTGTATATATTTTAAAGATTCGTGGCCTGAAACTATATCAAATAAAGATGGAGCAGTTGTGTAGATTATAGCTTTAGCTCTATTTACAAGAAAGTCAATAATTGTCTTTGATGCTAAAATATAAGCTCCATAACTTCCATATGCCTTTCCTAGTGTACCCATTTTTATATGATTTTCTCTAGGAGTTATTTTATAAAGGTCAAATATTCCAAGCAAATTCTCTCCTAATACACCAGAAGAGTGTGCTTCATCAACTATTAGTAAAGCATTTTTTTCGTCTGCAAAATCAAAAATCTCTTTAGGAGCTAAATCACCTTCCATAGAATAAACACCTTCTATGGCAATAATCTTTCTTCCTTTAACATTTTGATTTTCAAACTTTTCTTTTAGGTCTTGGCAATCATTGTGTTTGAAAATAACAACTTGGTTTTTATTTAAAAGTCTAGTTGCTAACATACCACTTGCATGATAATTCTCATCTATAAATAAAACATCACCTTTTCTAACAAGAGCTTCTATCATAGAAATATTTGCTAGAAAACCACTTCCTACAACAACTGCATCTTCAAAACCGTTGTATTTTTTTAAATCATCTTCAAAATCTTTATGTAGTTGAGAATATCCAGTTACAACAATTGAGGCTTTTGGAGAGGTGAATTTTTCATTGTGAAGTTTTTTGTATGTATTTTCAAAAATTTCTTTTTGTGAGGCAAGACCTAAGTAGTCATTTGAGGCTAAGTCAATTAGATTTGTATCGAAAACCTTTCTAGTACGATATCTATTAGCTTTTTTTATTGAGTTCAACTCTTTTTCGTACAATAACTACTCCTAATAATTTCACAATTATATACAAAAATTTTTTAAAAATTGTTAAATTTTTTCATAATGCTACTGTTTTGCTATAGTGAGTAGTTATAATTTCTTCACCTACTAATTAAACGTCCTTCATAGTAGATAAGAAGAGCAGAGATTTATCTCTCGCTCTTTTTTTATTTACTGAAAAATCAAAAGTTAATTATTAATCTCTAAACTTTTTTGAACGATTAAATTTGCAGTCTCTTGTTGAGCATGAATAAAGTTTCTAATACTTAAGTTTTTAAGATATTTTTTTTCACTAACTGAATCAATTTTTACTATTAAGTTTGCATCTTCATCATATTTTAAAAGGGCTTCACAAATTAAAGCTTTTTTTGAAAGATTACTAAGGGTAATTATAATACTTGAAGCATCTTCAATTTGTAGTGACTCAATTACAGGAAGTTTTTCTAAGTGTCCAAAATATGCTAGGTAGCCTTTTTTTCTAGCCAATAAAACGTGTTTTAGATTATCTGAAATTATTACAAACTCTTTATTCTCTTTTTCTAAATCCCTTGCAATAATTCTTCCTAAAGTTTCATATCCACAAATTACAATATGGTTTTTCTTATTAATTGGTGTAATTTTATCTGACTCATAAAACTCTGTAATAATAAATGAAGATAGTTTATAAATATTATTTACTATAAATGGAGTTAAAATCATAGATAAAACTGTAACTAAAATAAGAAAGTTACTTAAGTTCTCTTCTAATAAACCATTTGATGCAGCAAGTGCAAAAACAGCAAAAGAGAACTCTCCAATTTGACAAAGAGCTAGGGCTGATTTTACAGAATCACTCTTATTTGAGTCTTTTCTTACAATTAAATAGATAACTAAGGCTTTAGTAAACATTACTAAAACTAAAACAATAAGTAGATATAAAATATTCTCTACAAAATATGAGATATCTATTTTAGTACCAACAGAAAAGAAAAAAGTACCAAGTAATAAGTCTTTATAACTTGCAATATCTGACTCTACTTTTATATGATATTTTGTTTCTGCAATAATCATACCTGCAATAAAGGCTCCAAGCGAATAAGTAAAACCTAACTCATGGGCTAAGATTGAAGCTCCTAAAACAATAGATAAAACTGAAGCTAAAAATAGTTCTTCTAGTCTTGTATTTGAAGATAATTGTAGTAAATACCCCATTATTTTTTTACCAACAGTAAACATAAAAAGAATAATCAATAGTGCTGAAACAAAAGTTTTTAATAAAATTGCTTCAATTGAACTTCCACTTGTTGATAAAAAAGTAATCAAAAGTAAAATAGGAATAACAGCTAAATCTTGGAAAACCAAAATAGCCGTTGATTTCTCACCATAAGGTGTATAAATATCCTTTGATTGTTTTAAGTAGCTTAATACAATCGCAGTAGATGAAAGTGAAAATGCTAAGGCAATAATCAAAGATGAGGTAGTATCTAAACCAAAAATATATCTAGTGATTAAAAATATTATAACAGCACTAACAGATACTTGTAAAAAACCATTTGCAAAAAGAAGTTTTTTCATTCTTTTGATTTTTTCTAAAGGCATCTCAAGACCAATAGTGAACATTAGAAAAACAATACCAAACTCTGCTATTAACTCTAGAGTATGTAGAGTACTCTCTTCACCTAAGTTAAATATTGTTGCAACAATAGTTCCTGTTAGAATATATCCAATTATATGGGATATTGATAATTTTTTTAATAGTAAATTTAAAACCGTTGCTAGGGCAAGGGATACAAATAATATAAATAGTGTATTTTCCATGGTTAAATTTTATCTTAAAAAAATAACAAATTTAATTAACAGCTGTATATTAAATATTCAAATTGTATTATTCTTAATCAAAATATGATAATTGTATATATTTTTTAGTGAAAAAAGTACTCTAAGTAGCTATAATATTCTTTTATTGAAAGAAGGAAAGAGATGTTAAAAAAATATTTTTCCCATGGAAAAGATCATGTAATAACAGTTATTTTAAAAGGACTTTTTTGGTTAGCTCCAATTGCAGCTATTACTATAATCGTAATTTGGATTTATGAAAAGATAAATCAGTTAACTGGAAGTATGTTTGAATTATTTGGTTTTGAACCTGAAAAATTTCCTTTTTTATGGACAATTGTTGGTGTGATTTTAATGGCTTCTTTTGCATATATTCTAGGAGTATTTGCAGAAACAAAATTAGTTGAAATTATTCAAAAGATATATTCTAAAATACCAGGTTTCTCAACTATAAAAGAGTTAGTAAATATTTTTAATACTTCAAAATCTGGTGAGAAAAAAGTACTTGTTGTTTTAATCTCTGGTTTCTCTAAAGATGATTATAATATCGGATTAATGTATTCAACAAAAGAGTCTGTACTTAAAGACCATTATACGGTTGTTTTATCAATGACGCCTATTCCAAATGGTGGATATATGTTTGAAGTACATAAAGACAAAATTAGAGTTATAGAAGAAGCAACCTTTGATTCAAATTTACAGTATCTTTTATCAATGGGAGTTAAGTCTTTAGCTGATATAGTAAATATTGAACCTAAAAATATAGAAGAGTTTAAAACGTTATCACAGGTTCTAGAAGAAAACAACCAAAAGGAACAGTAGTTTGGATGCAATAAATATAAGACACTATTTTTTTTATTTAGCTACTTTGGTAGTAATAATTGCAGGTTTAAAAGTTGCCAGTGAAATTGTAGTTATACTATTTTTAGCAATATTCATTTCTTCAATTTTTTCTACACTTTTAAGGTTTTTAGAGAAAAAGCATATACCAAGAGTAATCTCATATGTTTTAGTAATTTGTATTTTTGTATTGATATCTTTACTTTTAGGTTATATTGTTAATAACTCTTTGAAAAACTTTATTGAAAATATACCTCAATATGAAAAGCAGTTGCAAGGCTTAGTTGTAAACACAATTGCTTTAGGTGAGAGTTATGGAATAGCAGTAGATAAAAAAATGATTTTAGATGCACTTAATTTTAGTTCATTTTTTGGTTTTACAACGAATATAATTGGAAGTATTGGAACTTTCCTTTCTAAGTTTTTACTTATAGTTATTGGGGTTGCATTTATTCTTGCAGAATCAAAATCCTTTGAAAAAAAGTTAAAAGTTATTTTCAAACAAAAAAGAGAAGAGTTAGAACACTTTAATCAATTTTCACACAATATTCAAAAGTACTTTTTAGTAAAAAGTACAACAAGTTTTTTAACAGGATTTATAATAGCTGTAGGACTTATAATCTTTGGTGTTGATTATCCAGTACTTTGGGGTGTAATTGCAATGCTATTTAACTTTGTTCCAGTAGTAGGTTCTATTATTGCAGCAATTCCAGCAGTACTTTTATCACTTGTTAGTGTAGATTTAAATACAACAATTGCACTAATTGTATTTTATGTTACTATCAATATTTCAATTAGTAATATTATTGAACCTAAACTTATGGGAAAAGAGTTAGGTTTATCTCCTTTAGTTATCTTCTTCTCACTTATTTTATGGGGATGGGTTTTAGGAATAGTTGGAATGTTCTTAGCGGTTCCTATTACAATGACTTTAAAAATAGCCTTTAGTTCAAATACTAGTACTCAATGGATAGCCGTTTTAATGTCAGATATAACAACTAAAAAAGAGAAAAAAGGTTAAAAATGGCAATAGCAATATTAACTTCTGGTGGAGATTGTGCAGGAATGAATCCTGCAATTAAGCAGTTTGTAGATTATTGTTTTACAAAAGGGATTAAACCTTTTTTAGTATTTGATGGACTAGAAGGTTTGATTGATGGAAATATAAAAGAAGCTACCTTTGATGATGTTGCTGGAATTATGCATGAAGGTGGAACTAAAATAAGGTCTTCAAGGTCAAAAAGATTTTTTGAATTAGAGTATAGAAAACAAGCCTATGAAAACTTACAAAAACATGGAGTTGATAAGCTTATTATTTTAGGTGGAGATGGTTCTTTTAGAGCTTTAAATCAATTCTATAAAGACTTTGGTGTAAAGTTTGTAGGAATCCCTGCAACTATTGATAATGATATTTTTGGAACAGAGTACTGCTTAGGTGTTGATACAGCACTGAATATTATTAGAGAAGCAACGGATGCTATAAGAGATACTTCTGCTTCATTTAAAAGAGCTTGTGTAATTGAGACTATGGGAAGAGATTGTGGATATTTAGCTTTAGTTTCAGCAATTACTTGTGGGGCTGAGGTTTGTATGATTCCTGAGCTTGATTATGATTTAGATGTTATAGGAAAAAGATTAAAAGAAGAGCTTAAAAATGGAAGAAAATATATAGTTTGTGTAGTGGCAGAGGGATGTTCTAAAAATAAATGTACAACTACGAATGAACTTGTTAGATGGCTTGAAGAAGATGTAGGAATTGAAACAAGAGCAACTATTTTAGGTCATATACAAAGGGGTGGAAATCCAACAGTATATGACAGACTTATGGCATCAGAGTTTGTGACTTTTGCAATTGATGAAATCTTTAAAGAAGAGTTTACAAGTAGTGTGATTGTTTATAATAAGGGTGAGTTTGAGTTTGTATCAATTGATTATGTGAACTCTTCAAAGTATGAGATAAAAGAAGAGTTGCTTAACCTAGCAAAGAGATTAGTGAACTAGCCTTATAGGGCTTTAATCAATTACTTGATATTATAAATACTAATTAATTAAAAAATAAAAGAGGCTAAAATTTATGATTGCAGTTTTTAATGCCATTACAAATATTGCAGAAGATATAGAAAAAAACGTATTTGTTGATTGTGAAAAGTTTTTATCAAGTGGACTAAATGACCAACAAATGCATGATAGTGTTCATGATTATTGTTCAAAGATTATTGAAAGAGAGTTCAAAAGAGTAAAATCAGTTCATGGTTTTATTGGAAAAGACAATAAAGAGTACACAACAATAAATGAAAATGGAAAATACAAAATCTCTTATGTTGCTATTGATAATGTAGATTTATTAGATGTTGATTTTTCACTAGGAACTATTTTTGGAATTTATGAACATCAAATGGATGCTTTCCACTTAAAAGCAGCTATGTATATTACTTATGGACCAACTTTCCAATTAGTATTTGCTTCAAAATCTGAAGGTGTAGTTTACTTCTCTTATGAAGATGGTGAGTTTATAGAACAAGACCCTTTAACTTTAGAGAAAAAAGGAAAAATCAATTCTACTGGTGGAGTTGCTAGTGAATGGACAAAAGAACATAAAGAGTTAATAGAAAGCTTTTTTAATGAAGGATATAGACTAAGATATTCTGATTCTTTAGCTTTAGATACTCATCAGATTTTATTTAAAAGAGGTGGTTTATATTCATCTCCTGCAACAAAATCTTTCCCTGATGGAAAACTAGAAGTACTATTTGAAGCCTTCCCTATCTCATATATTATTGAGCAAGCAGGTGGAAGAGCAATTAGTCAAAAAGGTCGTATTTTAGATATGACAAATGTAGAACTACATGATAAAACACCAATTTATTTTGGTTCATCTTCTGAAGTACAAAAAGTAGAAGACTCTTTAAGTAACTAGTATGTAGCTTTTAGGCTACATACAAAAATATAAATAATTAGATTCAATATGTATTAAGGTATATAACGCTACGATTTTGATGCATGAATCTTTTTTTTATGCAACGCGTTGTTTACTATAGTATATAAAGAAAAAAGGAATGCCTTGGAAATTTCATCAAATTTGACCCTAGAACTATTAGATCAACCCTTTTTGTTAGAGAAAAGGATTGATCTTCTTTTTGCAATACAAAAATGTGGTTCAATAAGTAAAGCTGCAAAAGAAGTGCCTATGAGTTATAAAAAGGCATGGGAAGCAGTTGATACAATGAACAATCTATCTTTACAAGCTGTAGTTACTACAGAAAAAGGTGGTAAAGGTGGAGGTGGTACTTCATTAACTCCTTATGGTGAGAATTTATTGAAGACATATCTATTGTTAAAACAAGAACAAAAAAGTTTTTTAAATAGATTAAAACAGATGACTGATATAGATACAGGAACACTTAAAACAATAGGGAGACTAGCTATGCAAATTAGTGCCAGAAATCAAATACAAGGTATTGTTGAGTCAATAATACTTTCAGAAGTTAACGCCCAAGTTCTTATTAAGTTAAAAAGTGGAAATACGCTAGTCTCTAGTATAACTAAAGCTGCTGCTCAAGATTTAGATATAAAAAAAGGTGATGAAGTTACTGCATTTTTTAAATCAAGTAATGTACTTATAAGTACAGATACAAATATTGCTTTAAGTGCTAGAAATAAATTTGATGGAAAAGTTTCGGCTATTACTAAAGATGTAATAAACTCTGAACTAGTAGTTGATATAGGAAATGGAGATTCTGTAGTATCTGTAATTACTACAAACTCCATTAAAACATTAGACTTGAAAGAAGAGATGCCTGTGTGTGCAATCATAAAATCAAGTGATATAATGATAGGAAAATAAGATGAAAAAGTTTTTGTTTTTGTTGTTTGTTTTAACTTCAAGTTTAGTAGCAAACACAATAAATATTGCAGTTGCAGCAAATGTAAGTTATGCAATTGATGATTTAATTAAAGAGTTTAATAAACAAAACCCTAATACTAAAGTATTAGTTACTTTAGGAAGTAGTGGTAAGTTAACAGCTCAAATAAAAAATGGAGCTCCATATCAGCTATTTATGGCTGCAAATATGAAGTATCCAATTACTTTAGATAATGATGGGTTAAGTTTAACTAAGCCATTGATTTATGCTCAAGGAAGTCTTGCACTTTTAAGTTCTAAAAAACAAGATTTTTCAAATGGAATAAATATTGTAAGTGAAGAAAATATTGAAAAAATAGCAATAGCAAACCCTAAAACAGCTCCTTATGGAAAAGCTGCGGTTGAAGCTTTAAAAAATGCAAAACTATATGAAAGTATTGAAAAGAAGTTTGTATATGCTGAGTCAATTTCTCAAACTGTTTCTTATGCAATTACAGGAGCGCAACTTGGATTTATTGCTAAGTCATCTTTATATAGTGATAAGATGGCAAAGTATAAAGAAGGAATTAATTGGACCGATGTTGACCCAAAACTATATACACCAATTAATCAAGGGATTATTATTCTAAAAAATGCTGATAAGAATAAAGAAGTAAAAGCTTTTTATGACTTTATTTTAAGCGAGAAAGCAAAAAAAATATTTAAAGAGTTTGGATATTTAGTACCATGAATAAACTAGAGGCAATAGTTACAAAAATAAAAAGTAAACAGAGTTTAAATCTAGTCTCTTTTTCATTTAATACAAACACTCTTACAATGATTAGTTTGGATTTAGATGAGAAGGTGAAAGAAGATAAAAAAGTTCTATTGAGCATAAAACCTACAAACATAACCTTAGCAAAAAACTTTGAAGGACTTTTAAGTTCTTCAAATAAACTCCTTGGAAAGATATCTAATTTAGAAATAGGTGAATTACTAAGTAGCGTTATATGCGATGTAAATGGAACACTAATTGAAGCAGTTATTACAACAAACTCTTTGGAGAAAATGAACTTGTTTTTAAATGAAGATATAGTTTTATTATTTAAAGCGAGTGATTTAGCAATAATGGAGATAAGTAATGATTGAAGCAATTACAAATCTAGATTTAAACCCTTTGCTAATTTCATTTAAATTAGCCCTTATCACTACTATCATACTTTTTATTTTTTCTTTGCCTCTAGCTTGGTATTTATCTCAAACCAAATCTAGGGCAAAACCCTTTATAGAAGCAGTGACAGCTTTACCAATTGTATTACCTCCTTCTGTAATAGGTTTTTATATTCTTTGGTCTTTATCTATTAATTCTCCTGTGGGAAGCTTCTTTGATGAAGTATTAGGAATAAAACTTGTATTTAATTTTACTGGTGTTGTAATTGCTAGTTGTTTTTACTCTTTGCCTTTTATGGTTCAACCTTTACAAAGTGGTTTTGAAAGTATAAATAAAAATATGCTTGAGGCAAGTTATGTAGCAGGAAAAAGTAAATTTGAAACTTTAATTAAAGTAGCTTTACCAAATATCAAACCAGCACTTATGACAGCAACTATAGTAACTTTTGCTCATACAGTTGGAGAGTTTGGAGTTGTTTTAATGGTTGGTGGAAGTATTCCTGGGGAAACAAAAGTTGCAGCAGTTGCTATTTATGAGTTTGTAGAGATTATTGATTATAGTTCTGCTCATATTTATAGTGCAATTATGTTGATAATTAGTTTTATAGTTTTACTTTGTGTATATATTTTCAATCAAAAATATAATAAAAAATTTACTGGATTACATAGATGATAGAAATAGATATAAAAAAAGAACTTCATGGCTCACAAGGGGCTATGAATCTTGATGTAAATTTAAATATTAATAATAAAGATTTTATAGCCTTAACTGGACTTAGTGGAAGTGGAAAAACAACTCTGCTTAGAAGTTTAGCTGGACTTGAAAAGGCAGAAGGAATTATAAAAGTTGATAATGAAATTTGGCAAGATGAAAAAGAGTTTTTGCCAGTACAAAAAAGAAAAATAGGTTTTGTTTTCCAAGACTATGCACTTTTCCCTAATATGACAGTAATAGAGAATCTATTTTTTGTAAATAAAGATAAAGAGTTAGCAAGTCATCTTTTAAAAATAACAGATTTGGAAGCCTTAGCAAATAGATTACCAAATAGTTTAAGTGGTGGACAAAAACAGCGTGTAAGTCTTTGTAGGGCTATGATGAATAGACCAAAACTTCTTTTAATGGATGAACCTTTATCTGCATTAGACCCAAATATGAGAATTAAACTTCAAGATGAGATATTACAACTACATAAAGAGTTTGAAACAACAACTATTTTAGTAAGTCATGACCCAAGTGAAATTTATAAACTTAGCAATAGAGTAATTGTTTTAAAAGACGGAAATGTTGTAGATGATGGAGATGCGAAAAGTGTGCTACTTAAAACAAGTGGAAGTGCAAAGTTCTCTTTTGAGGGAAAAGTTCTTGATATTGTAAAAGTAGATGTGATTTATATTGCAATTATAGCAATAGGGCAACAACTAGTTGAAGTAACAATAACATCAAATGAAGCAAAAGAGTTAAAAGTAGGGCAAGATATTCGAGTAAGTACAAAAGCTTTTGCTCCTACAATAAAAGGTTAAACAATATGCTTACTTTTAGTGATAGTGAATTACAAGAGTATATAAAAGAGGATTTACCATATTTTGATTTAACCACTCATCTTCAAGAGTGTAAAGATAAAAAAGCAAATCTAAAAGTTTTTACAAGGGAGGATATTATTGTATCTTCTTCAAAGGAAGCTGCAAGAATTGCCGAACTTTTATCTTGTAAAGTAAACTTCTTTGTTTCAAATAGAACTAAACTTACAAAGGGTGAAACAATATTAGAGTTTGAAGGGGACTATAATAATGTTCATCAAGCTTATAAATTAGTGCAAGTACTTTTAGAGTATAGTTGTAAAATAGCTACACAAACAAATAAGATGCTAATGCTTATAAAAGAAGTTAATCCTTCTTGTGAACTTCTTACAACTAGAAAGAGTTTTCCATTTTCTAAAAAGTTTTGTATAAACTCAATTTTAAATGGTGGTGCTATGCCTCATCGTTTAGGTCTAAGTGAAACTATACTTTTTTTTAAACAACATAGAGAAATATATAGTTCAAATAAAGAGTTTTATCAACAAATAAATAAGTATAAAAAAATGGCACCAGAAAAAAAGATTATAGTAGAGTCTTCTTGTTTTGATGATATAAAAGCTTTAATGCAATATGGAGTTGATGTTATTCAAATAGATAAAGCAAGTCTTGAGCTTATAGAAGAGGTAATTGAGTATAAAAATAGATACTGTTATGAGAATATAAATATATTAGCAGCAGGTGGAATAAATATCTCAAATGTTCAAGATTATGCTAAAACAGGAGTAAATGGTATAGTAACTAGTTTTTTATATAATTGTGGAATGGCAGACTTAGGAACAAAACTTACTATCATAGAATAACTCTCAAATAATAAAAATTATAAAAAGATAAATTTATTAATACAGTTTAGAAACTTTTTTTATCCTAAAGTTTAAAACTATAAAATCGTGACAATTAAAAGGATAAAAAATGCAAACAAATATTTTAGGAACAAACTTAAGCGTTTGTTGTACTTCTCCAATGACAGGTTTTTATAGAGATGGAGTTTGTCGAACAAGCCCAGAAGACCATGGAACTCATACAGTGTGTGCAATCATGACAAATGAGTTTTTAGAGTTTTCTAAAAAACAAGGTAATGACTTAACAACACCAGTACCACAGTTTGGATTCCCTGGTTTACAAGAGGGTGATAAATGGTGTTTATGTGCTTTAAGATGGAAAGAAGCATACGAAGCAGGGTGTGCTCCTAAAATAGATGCTGAGGCAACATCAAATGCCACAACTAAATTTATAAAAAAAGAGATACTTTTAGAGTATAAAATCTAAAAAGGAAATCTCTTTTTTGAAAAATCTTAAATTAATAACAAATTCCCAAGATAGTAATTTTTATAATCAGTTTGTATCCTTGTTAGACTCATGTAAGAGTTTTTATTTTAATGTTGCATTTATAAACTATTCAGGACTTCAACTTATACTTCAAAACCTAAAAAAGTGTGAACAAAGAGGAATTAAAGGAAAAGTCTTAAGTTCTACATATCTTAACTTTACAGATGAAAAAGCCTTAGAAAAAATAAAAGAGTTTGAAAATATCGAGCTTAAGATATTTGATAGTGCAAATAATCAAATAGGCTTCCATCCAAAAGCTTATATCTTTGAGTTTGAAGATGAGTATAAACTGTTAATTGGTTCTTCAAACTTAACAGCAAGTGCTTTTAAATCAAATATAGAGTGGAATATTAAAACAGTTTTAAAAAAAGAAGATGTTTTTATAAAAGAGCTTTTTTCTGATTTTAATAAACTTTGGGATAATTCAATATATGTAGATAAAGAGTTTTTAGATGAGTATAAAAGTTTTAAGTTAAAACAAGAGCCAATACAAAGTTTTACACGAAAAGAGTTTAGATTAAATCTTATGCAAAAAGAGGCTTTACAAAGGCTAGACTTTTTAAGAAATAGTGGTGAAAATAAAGCCCTTGCAATTGCATCAACAGGAATAGGAAAAACTTTTTTAAGTGTCTTTGATATAAAACAGTTTGATGCAAAGAAAGTATTATTTATAGTTCATAGAGAAGATATCTTAATTAGTGCTAGAAAGAGTTTTGAAGCTGTAATTAAAGACAAAACTATGGGCTTTTTTACGGGAAATAAAAAAGATACAAAATGTGAGTTTATTTTTGCAACAATTCAAACACTAAGTAAATACTACAAAAAGTTTGAAGCCCAAGAGTTTGACTATATAGTAGTTGATGAGGCTCATCATATAGCAAGTAAAAGTTATGAGTGTGTAAAAAGCTACTTTAAACCAAGGTTTTTATTAGGACTTACAGCAACTGCAAATAGAACTGATGAGGTTTCTATTTTTGATTTTTTTGATGATAATTTAGCCTGTGAAGTAACTTTGAATGAAGCTTTAGAAAAAAGCTTAGTAAGTTCTTTTCACTATTTTGGAATTGAAGATATAAAAGAGCTTGATTATGAGAATATTGATTTAACAAATATAAAAAAGCTTTCAAAGTTTTTGATGATAAATAAAAGAGTTGATTTTATCATTGAGAAGATGAACTTTTATGGGTTTAGTGGAGACAAAAGAAGAGCCTTAGGCTTTTGTGCTTCTAAAGAGCATGCAAATTTTATGAGTGAAGAGTTTAATAAAAGAGGAATTAAAGCAACAGCCTTAACAAGTGAAGACTCTATTATAAAAAGAGAAAACTCTATTAAAAAACTGCAAAGTAGTACGAATGAACTTGAAGTTATTTTCACTGTGGATATATTTAATGAAGGTGTTGATATTCCAAATGTAAATACTGTTTTGATGCTTCGACCTACAAACTCTTCAATTGTATTTGTACAACAGCTAGGAAGAGGATTAAGAAAAAATAGTGATAAAGAGTTTTTAACAGTACTTGATTTTATTGGAAATCATAATAGAGCTTATCTTATTGCTTTATCACTTGTAGGTAAAAAACGTTTTGATAAAGATAGTATAAAATTATCACTAAACAATAATTTCTCAAACTTTCCTAATGCTCATATTATCATGGATGAAATTGCTAAAAGAAGAGTTTTAGAACAAATTGAAAACGAAAACTTTAATAGTTTGAAATATTTAAAAGAGCAGTATTTAGAGTTTAAAACTTCGCAAAATCTAAAGACTATTCCTAGACTTAGTGATTATATTCATTATGATGAATATATAGATATCTTAGACTTTATTTCTTACTCTAAATCCTACGAAGAGTTTATTTGTAAAGTTGAGAAAAATAGCCCTTATAAAAAAGCATGCGAAGATGAAAACTTTGTAAAAGCTCTTAGGTTTATTCAAGGCTTGATGCCAATAAAAAGAGTTTATGAATTTGCAATTTTAAAGTATCTAATATCAAATAAAGAGACTTCTATTTCTTTTGCACTTGAGTATTTAAAAAAGTATTTAAAAGAAGTTAGTGAAGAAACACTTATTCATAGTTTTAGATTTTTAGATGAGCAGTTTTTTGATTCTGCTCAGAAGCAAAGGTTTTTGAAACTTGCTACTTTAAAAAGAGATACTTTATCTAGAACTAAAGAGTTTGATGAATTATTAGCAAGTGATTTTAAAAGAGATTTACTTTTAGATTCTATAAATTATGCTTTAATAAAATATGAAAAAGAGTTTGGTGTAAAGAACTATGGTTTACCATTTTTAAAACTTTATGAAAAATACAATATGTTAAATATCGCCCAATTATGCAATTTTGATAAAATTCATAGCTCTTTTAGAGGAAGTGGTTTTTTAAAGTTTAAAGATGATTTCTTCCTTTTTATAACTATTGAAAAAGATAAGTTTACAAAGGGTGCCAAGTATGAAAATGCTTTTCTTTCAAAAGAACTTTTTACTTATTCAAGTAAGCCTTCTATGAGTTACGATAAAGGTGATGGAAAAAGACTTATTGAAAACAAAAAACACGCAGTTAAACTTCATATCTTTGTAAGAAAATTTTCACATGTTGATAAAAAGGTTCAGCCTTTTATTTATTTAGGATTGGCAAATACCAAATCTTATAAAAATGAAAAGCCAATAGATTTAGAACTAAAACTTGAAACTCCTCTTACAAATAATCTTTATGAAGAGTTTACAAAAGTTGTTGAGTAAGTAGTTTACTATAAGGGAATAGTTATAGTAAACTTTGCTCCTTTTTTAGTATTTTCAACTTCAAGCTGACCAAAAAGGTGCTTCTCTACAATAATCTTACTCATATATAAACCTAAGCCTGTTCCATGAAACTGATGTTTTGTAGTGAAGTATGGGTCAAATATTTTAGGTAATACATCTTTTTCAATGCCTTTAGCATTATCTTCGATAGTTATTTTGAAGTTTTTATTTGTTTTTATTAAAGCAAGTGTAATTGTTCCATCTTCTATTTTTCTTTGAAGAATTACATCTTTGGCATTGTTTAAAATGTTGATTAAAACCTGAGCTAACTCTTCTGCAACAAGCTCAACTTTAATAGGGTTTTCATAGTCGATATTATTTATAAGTTTAATATGACTATTTTCTAAACTTGCTCTTACAATTTTTAGTGTCTCATCTATTCTTTCTTGAATCACAATCTCTTTTGTCTCTTTTTCTTCTTTAATAAAGTCTCTAAAAGTATCAATTGTTTCTGAAAGATATTTTGTATTTGTAACTATTGTATCTGTAAATTCTGGGATATCATCTTTTTCTAACATATCAAATTCATGTTTCATTTTTAGACCACTTGCAGCAGTACTAATAGTAGATAAAGGCTGTCTCCATTGGTGGGCAATGTTTCCTATCATCTCACCCATTTGAGCAAGTTTCATCTGCTCTAATAGCTGTTTGTCTTTTTTGATAATTTTATTTAAACTATTTTTTTCAGCAATACTTCTTGATATTAAAAAATATAGAGCTAATAAAATAGACAGGTATAAAAATATTAAAAGTAGAAGTATAAGTTTATAGGTTTTTTCTAAATTACTAAGTCCATCTTCTTTACTTAATATTGCTAAAAAAGCCTCTTGTTTATTTCTAAGTTTATTCATAATTGGAATAGTTGTAACTATGATATTATCTTTGTTTATAAAAATAGAGTTAGCTTTATTTTCCATTGCTTCTTTATATATTTTAATAGACATACTTTTACTTGGTTTTAAAACTAAAATATCTTTTCTTGAAACGTCTCTTAATTCAGTTAAGATATTTGTATTGTGCAAGAAACCATCAAAATGAGCAGCTTTGTACTCTTTAGTAGTTTTTAAATACTCTTTTGAAAAGTTATCATCTTTAATAATAAAGTTTGTAAGAACATAATATTGCTTCATTAGTGAAGAAGTAATTGCTTGTTCACTAAAAGTAATATTTAAAAACCCAACAACTTCATTTTCTACTTTAATTGAATATAAAAAGTTAAAACCTGTATCTTCATCTTTTACTTCAAAGCTATCCATATCTTCTTTATTATTTTTTACAAAATTAAAAGCTCTTTTATTTTCATTCATAGAAGTTTTTGTTAGGGGTTGTTTCATGTCTAAAAAGATTTCACTATTTGGAAGTATAAAAGTAATATTTGTAAGCTTTTTATCATCTAAAGTATTAAATCTATTTAACACTTTGATATATAGTTCTCTTTTTATCTCTTTTTTTTCTTTTTCTGTTTTATTATTTATATATTTAAATTCATTTTGTACATCTGTAAGTTTTAAAAGACCTGTAAAAACAACATAAGAAAGCTCTTTATATTGGTCATAAATAGTATGATAAGCTCTTTCGTATGTCATTGTTTTTTGGTTTAGGTGATACTCTTTTGTTTTTGTAGAAATGTAGTCAAAAATAACTAAACTAAAAGCAGCTAATAAAACAAAGATTATTGTAAAAAGGCTTCTTAAATTTTTTATTTTTTGTTTAGAACTAATTTGAATGGAGTCTTCCTTTAATAATTTTTGTGATTATACTATTTAAATATTTAATTTTCTAAAATTTTTAGTACATCTTCAAAATCACCTACTACTATTGTTTCAACAGAGCATGCAATCATTAAGTTAACAGGGTAGTCAAAGTCTTCTATAACTCTTCCTTGTAAGTCTATAAAACCATCTTTACTAGACATTTTTTCTTCACTTGTGAACTGTTCTTGGTAGCTATTATGTCTATGTAAATAACCATAGACTTTTTTGCCCTTTGCAGTTGCATAACCACACTCCCAAACAGTTCCACTATCACTCTCTTTTCCTCTAAAAGAATTAAGGTTTGCAATTACTATATCACAAGAGTCAATTAAATTTTTGTTTGCTTTGTATATATCTTTTGCAATTTTCTTTTTCTCTTGGTTAAAGTCTACAACATTGTCTAATGGATATAAACCTTCATACCCATACTCTTTACAAAGATTAGAGTATCTTTTTCCTATGTCTTTTGAGTCTTGTTCAAAAACGTCAGGTCCTGCAATATATATCTTTCTCATTTTTTCTTCCCATAATCAATTTTATTTCCATTTTCATCAAGTAAAGGATATTTTTTTTCATTTTTTTTCATTTTTTCAATAATTGCTTCTTCTAAATCAATATCTAATTTCATACACATTCTTATTAAATAAACAGCAATATCTGCAATCTCTTCTTTTGCATGAGTCTTTTTATCAGAATTTAGATTTTGTGCTTGTTCTAGATCTAACCATTGAAAGATTTCAACTAGTTCAGAGGCTTCTACGCTTAAAGCCATAGCTAGATTCTTTGGATTGTGAAACTTTTCCCAATCTCTTTTTGTGGAAAACTCTTTAATAATTGTTTGAATTTTTTCCATATCCATACATTAAACCTTTTAAACAATAAGATTGTTATATAATACCAAAAATTTAAAAAAGAAAAGTAAATGATAAAAAGAGAATTTATACAAAACCATAAAGCAATAAACTTTAAGTTTTATCAAAATCCAGATGATTTTATTGTAGTAGAAAACCCTATAAAGTTCACAAACAAGGGAAACTTTATTATTGCAAAAATAAAGAAAAAGAGTCTTGGAACTTGGGATTTATTAGAGAGTTTATCAAAGGGCTTAAAAATATATGAAAATGAGTTAGGTTATGCAGGACTAAAAGATAAAAATGCAACAACAACTCAGTATATATCTATTCCAAGAAAATATGCAAAAGATTTAAAAAAATTTAGACATCCAAAAATTGAAATCAAAGAGACTTTTTTACATAGTACTAAACTAAATATTGGTGATTTAGAAGGTAATAGTTTTGAGATAAGACTACATGATGTAAAAGAAGAAGATGTTTTTAAAATAGAGAAATTATTAAAAGAGATTTCAAAAATTGGTATGCCAAACTATTTTGGTTTTCAAAGATTTGGTCATGAGGCTAAAGAGAACCTTGATAAAGCAAGAAGATATATTTATGGGGATTTACTTATAAAAGATAGAAAACTAGCAAAAATGCTTGTTTCTGCATATCAAAGTGATTTTTATAATAAGTGGTTAGTAGAAAGAGTTAATAAAAGTGAAAATGAGTTTGAACCTTTAGATGGTGATGTTTTTAGAGAGTATAAAAATGACAAGTTCTTTACACCTAAGAAGTTAAATGAAACTATCATTCAAGACTTTTTAAATAAAAAAATAGTTCCTACAGGTTTACTTCCAGGAAGGCATGCTTTTAGAAGTATTACAAAAGCTAGAAAAATTGAAGAAAACTATGATGATACATATATTCAAGAAAAAGGATACAGAAGAGATGCTATTGTTTATCCTAAAGATGTAAGCGTAAAATATAATAAACAAACATCAAAATGTACATTGAAATTTACTTTGCCTAAGGGTTCTTATGCAACAGTTTTAATTGAGAATATAGCAAACAGAAATCTAAAAGCTTAGGTTTCTTGTTTATTTCTTTTCAATAATTTCGAACTCTTCTTCTGAAGGTTCACTTTTTGAAATAGCAGTGTTTTGTGGTTGAGAGATTATTTTCTGTACGTTAAGTACTTGATTTCTATCTACAAGGCAAGTCATCTCTTTTTCTGATAAAGAGCCTCTTTCTGAGTCTTTTTCTGAGATTTTGAAAGTAACTTCCATATATTTCATCTTTCTAACAAGATGCATAACAATAAGAGAAAGAAGCACAATAATTAAAATTATTGTTGCTCCTAAAATAAGAGTTAAGTTGATTACATTCTTTTCTCCATCTTCTATACCACCTAAAAAAGCAACACGTACAGAAAGTAGTAGTAATCCAATGATTGCTATAAAGATTGCCAGTAAAGTTCTTGCACTTTTTATATCCCATTGCTTCTCTTTAATAAAATCTACATATTTCCATGTAAAAATCATTGAGATAAGAATATAAGAAATAAAAAGTATAACCGTTGACATCTAAAGCCTTGTTCTCTTTTTAATTTATTTTAGAATGATGAATTCATCATCATAATAAATAGTATCTTCTAATGCAATTACTTTTTTCTCTTCGTCAAAGTCTAATTCATAAATTGCATCTGTTTTAAAGTCTTGTGAAATCTTGATTAAATAACCTTGAGATTCTAAGGCATATAAAGATTCACCATACGCTAAAGAGTAAATTTTTGCAAATTTATATTTTCTTCTATCTACAATATTTAAAGAGATATCAGTTTTAATAATTTGTCCATCAATAGTTGCAATGTAAATATTTTTATCTTTTGTAATAATATCTCTAACATTGTAATCTTTAAGATTTACAGTTCCTTGTCCAACAGAGATTACTTTATTTGCAGTTGCTGCAACAAGTGTATCATCTACAACATCTAGGAAAATGATATTGTTAAATTGTCCATTTGGATCAACAACAATATTTCTAACAATTTTATTGTTAGAATCAGATACAACAATAATCTTTCCATCTAAAGTAGGGAAAAGAATAATATTACTCATAAAGTAAGGGTTTGCAATTCTTGTATCATTTACAAAAGAGTGAGTGTAATACTCTTTTAATAAAGTTTTCTCAGTATTCATATCATATAACATGATTGAATTATCAGAGAATAGTAAAGCAAGTTTATTATTGTTTTTAGAAGCTGCTACAACTACTGCATCAACTTTAATCTCTTTTTCTCCAACTAATACAGTATCTTTATAGTTAGAAGCAATAACAGTATCATCTACAATATTTAAGAATTTGTATCCTTCAGGTATTTTAAATTGAGAAACACCTCTTTTTGTAATAATATCTTGGCTATCTAAAGTCGCCCCATCTTTGTTGAAGTAAGAAATACTTCCATTTAAAGCTTTTGACTCAGATAGTTCGTAGTCTCCTGCAGTATTTTCTGGTTCAAAGTACTCTTTTGAAGAACATCCTGCAAATACAAAAAGTAAACTTGCAAATAAAATTAAGTGTTTCATTTATTTTCCTTATTTTGTAACTAGATAGTGTTTTAATGCTGTAACTAAGTTATTAACTTGTGAATCAGCTGGGATAAGATTTAAAGTTGCTTTTGCATCTTCATACTTTCCTTCTTTTGCTTGAATTAATGCTTTATTGAAGATTGCAAACTCTTTTAATAAAAAGTCTTTTTCCATTGAAACTTCATTTAGTTTATCAATATTTTGTTCTTCTAAAGCTTTTTGATAAGCAACAAGTTGTTTAAAGTATCTAAGTTCAGTTTCGTTGAACTGTCCTTTTTCTAATGATTGTGCATAAAGTGCAACTTCATATAGTTGTTGGCTTTTATCTTTTAATGTACTCTTAGCTTCTGCATCATCTGGATTTTCCATTAGTTTATTAAATGCAATATTCGCGTCTAGTTTATTTGAAGCTTGAATAGTTTTTGTTGCATATAGACCAATAACTAAACCAATTATTACGATTAGTGCTAAGATAATAATTATCTTATATTTTTTGTAAAATCTTTCAACTCTAACGAAACCTTCTAGGAATTTCTCTTCGCTATTTAGTTCTTCTTTTACATAGTCAACATTTTCTTTAAGACTCATTTAAAACCTTCATTTAAATTTAGGTTTAAATAATACAAAAAAAATTATAAAACCTTACTTTTATGAAAATTTTTATATAATCGTGTTCTTATTAAAGAATTAAGGTTGATTTATGAATAGGTTTATATTAATTTCATCGATTGTTTTACTACTATCTCAATCAATTTTCGCGAATGAACAAACGGAAGAAGAGAATAACCAAAGTAGGTTTGAGTCTCTTTCAAAACTAACACAAGTTATTGGTACTGTTGAAAAGTATTATGTTGATGATATCAAACTTCAAGAGATTGTTGATAAGGCACTTAAAGGTCTTATGCAAGAACTAGATGCACACTCTACATATTTAGATAAAAAGTCATCAAAAGAGATGAGTATTCAAACTCAAGGTGAGTTTGGGGGTCTTGGTATTACTGTTGGTATGAGAGATGGAGCATTAACTGTTATTTCTCCAATTGATGATACACCAGCTTATAAAGCAGGGGTAAAAGCAGGGGATATTATTTTAAAGATTGATGATAATTCAACTTTAAATATGACACTAGATGAAGCTGTTTCTCTTATGAGAGGAAAAGCTAAAACTCCTATTGTTTTAACAGTTGTTAGAGAAGGTGAAAATAAACCAATTAAGATTGATATTATAAGAGATATTATTAAAATTCAATCAGTATTTTCTAAAACTATTGAAAATGAAGATTTATTATATGTAAGAGTTTCAAGTTTTGATAGAAAAGTTACTACAAACTTAAAAAAAGCTATTAAAAATAACCCAAAAACAAAAGGTATTATTTTAGATTTAAGAAACAACCCAGGTGGATTATTAACACAAGCAATTGGCGTTGTTGATTTATTTGTTGATGAGGGAGTAATTGTTTCTCAAAAGGGAAGAAATAGCGCAGAAGAAGAGAAGTTTAATGCAACAATTGCAGAGACTATGACAGATGTTCCAGTTGTAGTTTTAGTTAATGGTGGTTCAGCATCAGCTTCAGAGATTGTAAGTGGTGCTTTACAAGACCATAAAAGAGCTGTTGTAATTGGTGAAGAGACTTTTGGAAAAGGTTCTGTTCAAGCTATTTTACCAATCACACAAGATAGAAGTGAAAATATTAAAATTACTATTGCAAAATACTATTTACCAAGTGGAAGAACAATTCAAGCTAAGGGAATTACTCCTGATGTAATTTCACATGAGGGTGAAGTTGTTAGTGAAAAAAATGCAGAGTTTAAATTAAAAGAAGCAGATTTAAAGAAACATTTAGAAGTTGAGCTTAATAAAGAGAATGGCGTAAAAAAAGATAAAGAAGAAAAAGAGAATAAGAAAACTTTAACTGAAGAGGATATCACAAAAGATAACCAATTAAATACAGCTATTGGTATTTTAAAAAGTTTAATAATAATGAAATAAAAGGAACAACACAGATGAATAAAACTGAGCTTTTATATGAAGGTAAAGCGAAAAGAATTTGGAAAACAGAAGATGAGAATCTTTTAATTTCTGAATTTAAAGATGATTTAACAGCGTTTAATGGTGAAATGAAGTCTGAAGAGGCTGGTAAGGGTGCATTAAACAATAAAATCTCTACAGAATTATTTAAATTATTAAATGCAAATGGAATTCAAACACACTTTGAAAAAATGCTTGATGACAATAATATGCTTCATAAAAAATGTAAAGTTATTGCAATAGAAGTTATTATTAGAAATATTGCAACTGGTTCTTTAACAAGAACTTTAGGTATTGAAGATGGAACAGTTTTACCATTTACTTTAGTTGAATTTGACTATAAAAATGATGCTTTAGGTGATCCAAAGATTAATGACCAACATGCATTACTTTTAGGACTTGTAAATCATCAAGATGAGTTAGACAAACTAAGAAGAGTAGCTAGAGAAATAAACGATATTTTAAGACCTTATTTCTTTGAAAAGGGATTAAAGTTAGTTGATTTTAAATTAGAGTTTGGTTATGACGCTAATGGAAATATCATTTTAATTGATGAGTTATCTCCTGATAACTGTAGATTTTGGGATGTAGAGTCAGGTGAATCTATGGATAAAGATAGATTTAGAAAAGGTAAGGGTGGACTAAAAGTTGCCTATGAAAACGTATTAAATAGAATTTTAAATAAATAAGAAGGAAAGAGATTAAATGAAAGCAATCGTAAATGTAGCATTAAAACAAGGTGTACTTGATGATCAAGGTAAAGCGACTCATCACGCTTTAGATACTCTTGGGTTTAAAGAAGTAGTAAAAGACGTAAGAATTGGTAAACAAATTATTATGGAATTAAACTCTTCAAATGAAGAAGATGCTAGAAAAGAAGTTACAGAAATGTGTGAAAAGCTTCTTGCTAATACTGTAATTGAAGATTATCAAATCGAAATAATAGGTTAATATTATGAATGTATCTGTATTACAATTTCCTGGTACTAATTGTGAATATGACACAAAATATGCTTTTGAAAAACTAGGTTGTGAAGTTACTATTATTTGGCATAAGGATAAAGAGATTCCAGCTAATACTGATTTATTAGTTATTCCTGGTGGATTCTCTTATGGAGATTACTTAAGGTCTGGTGCAATTGCTAGATTTGCAAATATTATGGAATCAGTTCAAGACTATGCTGCAAATGGTGGTAAAGTTTTAGGTATTTGTAATGGTTTCCAAATTCTTTTAGAAGCTGGATTATTACCTGGTGCTATGAAAAGAAATGATTCTTTACATTTTATTTCAAAATACAACAACTTAAAAGTTATCAATAATGATAATACTTTTTTATCTCTACTTAAAAAAGATGAAGTTGTAAATATTCCAGTTGCTCACCATGATGGTAACTATTTTATTGATGAAGCAGGATTAAAAGAGCTTGAATCAAATAATCAAATTCTTTTAAAGTATTGTGATGAAAATGGTGAAGTTATGAACTTAAATGGTTCTGTAGCTAATATTGCAGGTATCTGTAATAAAGATAAAAATGTATTTGGTCTTATGCCTCACCCAGAAAGAGCAATGGAAGAATTACTAGGTTGTGATGATGGTGTTGCAATGTTAAAAGGGTTCTTAAAATAGTGAAAAAAATAGTAGTATTAGTTTTTGTTTTATTTAGTGTAGTTTTTTCAAATGACTTTGTCAAAGAAGAGAGTTCTGTATTTAATGGTACAAACGATAGAAACATAAATACTATAAATAGATTCACACAAGAAGAAGGCTCTATAACTGAAGGTGCTCAAACAGCACCTTTAGTTGTAAGTAAAAACTTATATCTATCATATAAAAACTATCCAAAACATATCTATAAAAATCAAAGATTTGAAGTTGATGTTAAAGCATTAATTACAAGAAATAATTATGATAGAATTGAGACACACTTTATAGATGGTGTAAATATGCTACCTTTAAATGCTCAAAGTCAATGGCAACTTGAAGGTAACACAAAAAATGTATATGAAAATAAATACTATTTTAAAGCTTATGATTCTAACTTTTTATTACCAACAATAGAAGTTAAACTTTTCGATAATAATGTTTTAGTAGAGAGTAGAAAGCTACTTCCTCCTAAGATAACTTTCTCAGAAGTAGCAAAAGCAGATACAATATTTTCTAATGTAATTGCAAAAGAGTTAACAATTTTAAATACAAAAGCAAAGCAGTATACAAATAAACAAGCTTTAGCAATTATAGATTTAGAAGCTACTTTTTCAAACTTTGAAGATTTTTATATCAAAGGTTTTGAAGAACAAGGTGTAACTTTAATAGAAGACAACTATCCAAATCAACATATGATTTATTATGTTGTTATTCCTATTCATCAAAAAACAATTGCCTTTAACTATTATAATACAGATTTAAAAAGATTAGAGAAAATAACTATACCTATTAAATTTGAAGAAGAGTTAGTTAGTACTCAAACAGATTTAAACCCAAATAACTCTAGTTTTGAGTTTTACAAAAAAGTAGCAATAGGTGCAATCGCTGTAATTTTCCTAATATTATTTGTTTGGAAAAGGTCATATATTTATTTAGTTTTATTCTTAGTGTTTGCAATTGCATTTATGCTATTTGCAATGCCAAATAAAAGTATAAAATTAAAAGAGAATAGTGTAATTTATATTTTACCTACAAAGAACTCTACTATTTTCCAAAAGATGTCAAATCAAGTTTCTGTTGAAGAGATGAAAAGAAAAAATGGCTTTGTAAAAATCATGTTTAAAAGAGGCGAAGATAAATTTATTGGATGGGTAAAGGAAGACGATGTTATCAAGAATTAGAGGAATAATTGTTCTTATTCAATTTTCTATAACAGTTGCAATTGTTGTTGTTGCAATGTATCTGTTTAGAAGTAAAACCCATGAAATAATCAAAATTTGGATGAAGATTCAAATTTATTTATTAGGAATAAAACTTGAAATCGAAGGTGAGATAGATGAATCATGTGATATGGTTGTAATGAATCACCAAAGTCTTTTAGATATTATTATTATGGAACATATTCATGCGAGAAACTTAGCATGGGTTGCTAAAAAAGAGATTTCTGACCTTTTCTTTTTTGGTCATATCATTAAAGCTCCAAGAATGATCTCTATTGATAGAGAGAATAAAGCAGGTATTATTCATCTTTTAAAAGAAGCAAAAGATAGACTTTCAAAAGGACGTCCAATTGCTATGTTCCCTGAAGGAACTAGAAGTGATGGAAAGCAGATGCTTAAGTTTAAAGCAGGGGCTCAAATGCTTGCAAATAAACTAAAACTAAAAGTACAACCTGCAATTATTCTAAATACAAGAGATATCTTAGATTCTCAGTCATTAAAACAAAAACCAGGGGTAGTAAAAGTTAAATTCTTAAAACCTGTTCAGGCTGAAAAAGGAACTACTTGGTTTGAAGATTTAGAAAAAGAGATGAACCAAGTATTCGAGCAAGAGACAAAGTAAAATGACTCTTAGCTGGCATACTCTTTTAGCTGTAGGATTAGGTGGTTTTTTAGGAGCAATTGCGCGTTCTTATGTTGTGCATATGACTAACAAACACTTTCCTATTGATTTGCCAGTTGGAATACTTATTGTAAATATTGTAGGAAGTTTTATTATAGGTTGCCTTTTTGCAATTATTGCTCATAATATGATGTCTGATATTACAAAATCCTTTTTAGTTACTGGTTTTTTAGGTGCACTTACAACTTATTCAACTTTTGCTATTGAGAGTTTTTTCTTACTTCAAAGCTCTTTTTTACTTGGAATTACAAATATGTTTCTAAATCTTTTTGGAACAATTTTAGCTGCTGGAAGTGGCTATAAGCTATTACACTTTCTTATAAAATAAACAACCCAGACTCATTTTTTTTAAGCTTCAAAAAGATATAATATCTCAAAATTATACATTAAGGATTTGTCATGGGTATGCCAGGTGGTATGGAGTGGGTATTAATCGCTCTAGTAGTACTTTTACTTTTTGGTGGAAAGAAAATTCCAGAGCTTGCTAAAGGTTTAGGAAGTGGTATTAAGAACTTCAAAAAAGCTGTTAAAGATGATGAAGAAGTAGCTTCAACTGATAAAAAAGATGAGATTGAAAAAAAAGATGAAGAAGCTAACGTTGAGTCAAAAAAAGACGAAACTAAAACAGTTTAGTGTGAGTGTGTATTGCAAAATATAGTTAAGAATCATATTGAAAATATATTAGAAAAAGAGATTGTTCTAGAGAAACCTAAGGATATGTCTTTAGGTCACTTTGCAACGCCAGTAGCTTTCTCTTTAGCAAAAGAGTATAGAAAATCTCCAATGATTATTGCAGAAGAGCTAGCTGCTAAATTTGCTGAGTCTAGTTTATTTGAAAAGGTAGAGTCTGTAAAAGGATTTATTAACTTTACACTTTCTAAAAGCTTTTTAGAAGAAGAATCAAATAAAGTATTAGCTTCTAAAGAAGAGTTTGCTAAAGGTGAACCTCAAAATGAGAAAATTCTTTTAGAATATGTAAGTGCAAATCCAACTGGTCCTCTTCATATTGGTCATGCAAGAGGTGCAATTGCAGGTGATGCATTAGCAAGGATTGGAAAACACCTTGGATATGATATTACTACTGAGTATTATGTAAATGATGCAGGTGCTCAAATGGATCTACTTGGACTTTCATTAGCTTTAGCTGGTCAAGAGACTATTTTAAAGCAAGAAGTTGAATATCCAGAGAAGTATTATAGAGGTGATTACCTTTTTGATATTGCTAAAGAAGTAGAGCAAGAATTAGGAACTGAAATCTTTAATGATGAATCAAGACAAATGGAATTAGCACTATTTGCTAAAGAAAGAGT
Source organism: Arcobacter sp. F155 (assembly GCF_004116455.1). Taxonomy (NCBI): domain Bacteria; kingdom Pseudomonadati; phylum Campylobacterota; class Epsilonproteobacteria; order Campylobacterales; family Arcobacteraceae; genus Arcobacter; species Arcobacter sp. F155. The sequence goes on along the minus strand of NZ_PDJU01000008.1, from coordinate 31,217 downwards.
TCTTGAATTAATCAAAAAAGATATGGCTGATTTAGGTATTGTATTTGATAACTATGTAAGTGAAAAATCTCTTTATAGCTCTTGGGATAGTACAAGAGATGTACTACAAAATAATGGTTCGCTTTATGAAAAAGACGACAAACTATGGATTAAATCTTCTGAATTAGGAGATGATGTTGATAGAGTTGTTGTAAGAGATAATGGTATTCCAACATATTTAGCTGGTGATATTATTTATCACAAAAACAAGTATGATAGAAATTTTGATAGGTATATTAATATTTGGGGTGCAGACCACCATGGATATATTGCAAGGGTAAAAGCTGCAATTGAATTCTTAGGAAACGACTCTAAAAAACTAGAAGTATTACTTGCTCAAATGGTTCAGTTACTTAAAGGTGGAGAACCATATAAGATGAGTAAGAGAGCAGGAAATGTTATTTTAATGTCTGATATCGTTGAAGAGATTGGTCCAGATGCATTAAGATTTGTTTTCTTAACTAAGAAAAGTGATACTCATTTAGATTTTGATATTGATAAATTAAAAAATCAAGATAGTTCAAATCCTATATTCTATATTAATTATGCGTATGCAAGAATTAACCAAGTTTTCAAAAAAGCTGAAAAAACTTTTGATGATATTTCAAGTATCTCTTATGAAAACTTAAATGATGATGCATTAAACTTAGTTTATGAATCATTATTATTACCAAGTGTATTAAATGAAGCCTTTGCAAAAAGAGATATGCAAAAAGTAACTGATTACTTATACTCTTTAGCTTCATCAATTCATAGATTTTATAACGATAATAAAATTGTTGGTAATGAAAGAGAAGATGAATTCTTAAAAGTATTAAGTCTTTGTTCTCTTACAATTAAAACAACACTGAATTTATTAGGAATAAGGCCTAAGGAGACGATGTAACATGAAATGGTTTATTATTATATTTGTCATAGCAATAGGTATTGCAATCTTAACTGACAATATGGGTGGTGCACGAGATGCAACCTCTAATTATAATAAGCTTTTAACAGGTAGGGGATAAATTAAAGAAGGAAGGGAAACCTTCCTTTTTATTATTTGCTAGTTTTAATTTCTTCTAAGAACTCTTCTAGTGAGTATTTTTCTCTTGCTGCTTCACTCATTAGGTTGATAAACATATCACCTAAATCACAAATTGTCCAATCATCATTTTCATCAACTCTTATAAAATCTTCACCTAATGGTTTTAATTCTGTTTTTAAGTGATTTAATAAAGCAAATGCATGCTTAGCGTTAAGTGTTGTAGCAATTACAACAAAATCAACAATATAGTCTTTTCCTGTAAGATCTATAACTTCTACATTTTCTGCTTTTTTGTCAACTAGTACGTTCTTGATTACATCAATTCTTTTGTTCAAACTTTACCTCTTTTTTTCCAAATTTTTTTTACTTCTTCTCTTATTCTTTTAGGAATATATGAGACTTTAAAAGTATTTCTAAGCTCAGTAGAACTTATTTTAATATTTACTTTTAACCTTTTTACTTCATCATTAATTTCATATTTATAGCCATCTCTTGTCACTACAACTAATGTTACAAGCTCTTTAATCTCTTTGTAACTATCCCAAAGGTGAAATGTTTTATAGTTGTCTGCGCCAATAATCAAATATATTTTTGAAGGATTATACTTCTTTTTTATATATTTAATAGTTTCTATTGAATAAACCGCTCTTTCTTGTTTGATTTCATATTTTGAAACTTTTACATTATCAAATTTTGAAAATAACTTTTTTAAAAGTTTAAATCTTGTTTTTGCATCTAAAAATGATTTTACTTTAAGAGGATTTAAAAAAGCAGGCACAACAATTAAAAGGTCAATGTCAAGTTTTTTAATCGCCTTTTTTACAATGCTTTGGTGGCCTATATGAGGTGGGTCAAAACTACCCCCAAAAATAGCAATTTGCACCTATTTTTTTCCTTTGATTTATGATTAAATATTATTATAGCAACTTTTGGATAAAATATCTACCAAATTAATATTTACAAAAGGGTAACTATGGCTATTAAAGTTGCAATTAATGGATTAGGTAGAATAGGAAGATGTGTAGCTAAAATTGTAGCAGATAGAGATGATGTTGAATTAGTAGCAGTAAACGCAAGTGGATCTGACGAGATGATTCAATATAACTTAAAGTATGATACAGTACATGGAAATAGATCTGATATTGAAGTAAAAGATGGGTTTATAAAAATTGGAAATGATAAAGCAAAATTATTAGCAGAAAGAGACCCTGCTAAGTTAAACTTTGCAGACTTTGGTGCTGATGTTGTATTAGAGTGTACAGGTGCATTTTTAACAAGTGAAGCATGTCAAGCTTATGTTGATAATGGAGTTAAAAAAGTAGTTATGTCTGCTCCTGCAAAAGATGATACACCAACTTTTGTAATGGGTGCAAATGAGAAAACTTATGCAGGTCAAGCTATTGTTTCAAATGCTTCTTGTACAACTAATGGTTTAGCACCAGTAGCAAAAGTATTAGATGATGCATTTGGAATTGAAAAAGGTTTAATGACTACAATTCACTCTTATACTGCTTCTCAACCAATCTTAGACTCTAAACACAAAAGTGATCCAAGAAAAGGTAGAGCAGGGGCAACTAACTTAACTCCAGCAAGTACAGGTGCTGCAAAAGCTATTGGAAAAGTAATGCCACACTTAAATGGAAAATTAAATGGTCAAGCAATTAGAGTTCCAACTCCAAATGTTTCTTTAGTTGATTTAACAGTTACACTTAAAAAAGAGGCTTCATTAGAAGATATTTGTGCTCAATTTAAAACTGCAAGTGAAGGAAGCTTAAAAGGTATTTTAGGTGTTGATGAAGAGTATAGAGTAAGCTCTGATTTCATTGGAGAAGCATTATCTACAGTTGTACCTCTTGATACTATTCAAGTAATTGAGGGTAATATGGTAAAAGTATTATCTTGGTATGACAATGAGTGGGGATATTCAACAAGATTAGTGGACATGGGTGTTCACGTAGCAACAAACTAATTAAGAGGATTTAAAAGCGTATGAAACTACAAGAGATTAGAAATATTGATATAGATGGTAAAAAAGTATTTATTAGATGTGATTTTAATGTTCCAATGGATGAATATAATAACATCACAGATGATAGAAGAATTAGATCTGCTTTAAATACTATTAGATACTGTATTGATAGAGATTGTTCAATTATATTAGCATCACATTTTGGTAGACCAGCTGATGAAAATGATGAAAAATATTCATTAAAGCCAGTAGCAAAAAGACTACATACTCTTTTAAAACAAGAGATTAAAATGGCTAAAAATGTAGTTGAAGATGATACTCTTGAGTTAGCAAAAAATCTAGAAGCTGGTGAAATCTTATTATTAGAAAATTTAAGATATCACCCAGGTGAAAAGAAAAACGATGAAGAGTTTGCTAAAAGACTTGCTTCTATGGCAGATGTTTATGTAAATGATGCTTTTGGTGTATCTCATAGAGCTCATGCTTCAGTTGAAGCTATTACTAAATATTTTGAAATGAATCAAAAAGCAGCAGGATTTTTATTAGCAAAAGAGATTAAATTCTTCCATCACATTGTAAATAATCCAAAGAGACCTTTTGTTTCTGTAGTTGGTGGTTCTAAAGTTTCTGGAAAGTTAGAAGCTTTAAATAACTTAGTTCCAAAAGTAGATAAAATCTTAATTGGTGGAGGAATGGCATTTACATTCCTAAAAGCTTTAGGGCATGAAATTGGTAACTCTTTAGTTGAAGAAGATTTAATTCCAGAAGCACTTGCAATTATGGAAAAAGCTAAAAAACTAGGTGTAAAACTATATCTTCCTGTTGATATTGTTGCGGCAGAAGCTTTTGATTCAGAAGCTATTGCAAAACATGTAACAATTCAAGAGATTCCTAAAAACTGGATGGGACTAGATATTGGACCTGCAACTGCACAAATGTTTAAATTAGCATTATCTGATGCAAATACTATTTTATGGAATGGACCAATGGGTGTTTATGAAATGGAAAAATTTGCTAAAGGAAGTACTAGATTATCTCACACTATTGCACAGTCATTTGCAACAACTGTAGTTGGTGGTGGAGATACAGCAGACTTAGTAAGAGTTACTGGTGATGAAGATGATATGACATTTATCTCAACTGGTGGAGGAGCTTCTTTAGAGTTAATAGAAGGAAAAATTTTACCAGGTGTTAAAGCACTTGTAATCGAAGAGTAAACAAGTACAACTCGTTGTACTCTTTAGAATTTTCCTACTTTTAAAAGGATTTTATATCCTTTGTGAAAAAGTAGACATAAAGATAAGGAATAAACTTGATAATTGCATCAAACTTTAAAACAAACCATACAAGAAAATCAACAGCTACTTTTATTGATGAAGTTAACTCTTTTTTAGAAAAAGAAAATATTTCTAATGATGTTTATGTTTTTCCAACAGCAACATCATTAGATGAGTTCAATACAGTTTCAAATTTAACTGTTGGAGCTCAAAATGCATATGCAACAGCTAAGGGTTCATTTACAGGTGAAATAGGAACTGAACAGCTTGATGAGTTTGGTATTAAAACAATCTTAATTGGTCATAGTGAAAGAAGACATATTTTAGGTGAATCTCAAGAAGAGATTACTAAAAAATTTAACTTTTATAAAGAGTTAGGATATACAATAGTTTATTGTATTGGAGAGCCTTTAGAAGTTAAAGAACAAGGAATTGAGCAAACTTTAGAATACATTTATGAGCAGTTTGTTGGAATTGATACAAATTATGAAAATCTTATTTTAGCGTATGAACCTGTTTGGGCTATTGGGACAGGTGTAACAGCTACAAATGATGATATTAAAGCAGTTCATTCTGCAATTAAACAAAAAATCTCAAAACCATTATTATATGGTGGAAGTGTAAAAGTAGCAAATGTAAGAGAAATTTGTTCTATTGATGGTGTTGATGGAGCACTGATTGGAACAGCTTCTTGGATTGTGGAAGATTTTAAACAAATTATAGAAAATACAAAGGATTTATAATGGTAATGAAGGGGAAGAAAGGTGTAATTTTAGGAGTTGCAAACAATAAGTCTATTGCTTATGGTATTGCTAAAGCTTGTGCAGAACAAGGTGCTGAAATTGCATTTACATATTTAAATGACTCTTTAAAGAAAAGAGTTGAGCCAATTGCAGCAGAGTTTGGAAGCGCTGATTATGTATATCCATGTGATGTATCAAAGCCTGAAGAAATCAAAGCTTTAAAAGAATCAATTGAAAAAGATATGGGTCAAATTGACTTTATTGTTCACTCAATTGCATTTGCTCCAAAAGAGGGACTTTCTGGAAGATTTATGGATGTATCTAAAGAAGCTTTTGATATTGCTATGGATATTTCAGTTTACTCTTTAATTGAAGTTACAAGAGAATTAAAACCTTTATTATCAGATAAATCATCAGTATTAACATTAAGTTATTATGGTGGAGTAAAATATATTCCTAACTATAACTTAATGGGTGTAGCAAAAGCTGCATTAGAAATGACTACAAAATATTTAGCTGAAGATTTAGGAAAAGATGGAATTAGAGTAAATGCTATTTCTGCTGGACCTATTAAAACTTTAGCAGCAGCTGGAATTGGTGATTTTAGATTTATGCTTAAATGGAATGAAGCTCACTCTCCACTTAAAAAGAATGTAACTACTGATGAAGTAGGAAACTCTGGAATGTATCTATTATCTGATTTATCAAGTGCAGTTACAGGTGAAATTCACTATGTTGATTGTGGTTATAATGTAATGGGTATGCCAGCAGTTGAGTTTGATGAGAATGGGAAGCCATCAATTGCATGGAATGGAACTGATAAATAATTCTTCATCTTTTTGAAGAACTCTGCGTTGAAAGAAAAAATTTAGACAGTCACTTACAGCAGTAAGCTCCTGCCTAAATTTTATCTTCCGCCTTGTTTTCTCCTAAAAATATGAAGCTTATTTATCTGTTGTTTGTGGTATAAAAAAGTTTAAAAAGTTTTGTGAACAACCTCTGCAACTTTATGGTCAAAATTTTTAATTTTGGGGACCCAAAGTGAAGCCGTTTGAACAAAGTTTTTTAAAATTTTTAAAAAGTAAATTATTTAGAGTATAGGAAGATTATGAATATAGATTTTAAACAATTAGCAAATAAATATCAAACACCTTATTATGTATATGATTTTGATTATATTACAGGTCAATACAATGAATTAAAAACTGCATTTAAAGCAAGAAAATCTTTACTTGCATATGCAGTAAAAGCAAACTCAAACTTAAGTGTTATTAAACATTTAGCAAGTCTTGGTGCTGGAGCAGACTGTGTTTCTATTGGGGAAGTAAAAAGAGCTTTAAAAGTAGGAATTCAACCTTATAAAATCATTTTTTCAGGTGTTGGAAAAATTGATTCTGAAATCAAAGAGGCTTTAGAACTAGGTATTTTAATGATAAATGTGGAAAGTTCAGCAGAGCTTGATAGAGTTGAAGTTATTGCAAAAGAGTTAGGAAAAATTGCAAGAATTTCTATTAGAGTTAATCCAAATATTGACCCTCAAACTCATCCATATATTTCAACTGGATTACATGAAAACAAATTTGGAGTTGATATTGATACTGCAAAAAGAATGTATATTCAATGTAAAAACTCAGAAAACCTTGACCCAACAGGAATTCATTTACATATTGGTTCTCAGTTAACTCAACTTGAGCCAATTAAAGAGTCTGTAAAAATAGTTGCAGATTTAGTAAGAAACCTTGAAGCGCTAAAAATTGATTTATCATTCTTTGATGTTGGTGGTGGACTTGGAATTGTTTATGATGATGAAAAATTAATTGATACAAATGAGTATGCACAATCTATTTTAGAGTGTTTATTTGGTTTAGATATTACAATAGTATGTGAACCAGGAAGATTCCTAGTTGGAAACTCAGGAGTTTTTGTATCTAAAGTATTATATGAAAAAGTAAATGGTGAAAAAAGATTTGTAATTGTAGATGGAGCTATGAATGACTTAATTAGACCATCTTTATACAACGCATATCATAAAATCGAAGTACTAAATGATAATAAAGAGTTTAGTGATTGTAACTTAGTTGGTCCTGTTTGTGAAAGTGGAGACTTCTTTGCTAAAAATATTGAATTACCAAAAACAGAACATAATGATTTAGTTGCAATCTATTCTGCTGGTGCATACTGCTTTACAATGGCTAGTAACTATAATACAAGAGGAAAAGTTGCTGAAATTGCAGTAGAAAATGGACAAGATAGATTAATTAGAAAAAGAGAGACTTTTGAAGATTTAATTGCTTTAGAAGAGGAATACGTAAAATAAAGGCATAATAATGAGTGAAGCTGGTTTACAAGAACTTAGAGATAAGTTAGATTCTATTGATAATAAACTTTTAGAATTAGTAAATGAAAGAATGGATATTGTTCATCAAGTTGGTCTTTTAAAGGCCCAAAGTGGTGGAGCAATTTACAGACCTGAAAGAGAAAAGGCTATTATAGATAGACTTGAATCTTTAAACAAAGGAAAACTAAATAGAGCTGCAATTGAAGCACTTTTTTTAGAAATTTTTGCAATTTCAAGAAATCTTGAACTTCCTGAAAATGTAGCATATTTAGGACCTGAGGGAAGCTTTACTCATCAAGCTGCAGAAGGAAGATTTGGTGCAATGAGTTCATATGTATCAATCTCTTCTATTAAAGGTATTTTTAGAGAAGTTGATACTGGAAAAGCTAAATTTGGTGTAGTTCCAATTGAGAACTCATCAAATGGAATAGTAACTGATACAATCAACTGTTTAAAACAATATGATTTAAAGATTGTTGCAGAAGTTGTACTTGATATTCATCATACTTTAGCTTCAACATGTGATAAGATTGAAAATATTAAAAGAATTTATTCAAAAGATATTGCCTTTGAACAGTGTAGAAAATTTTTAACAAACTTTGGACTTGATGAAGTAGAATTAATTCCAATTGAATCAACAACAAAAGCAGCAAAACTAGCTGCAAAGGAACCAAATAGTGCAGCTATTTGTCCTCATGTTGGTGCAAAGTTACATAACTTACCAATTTTGTTTGAAAATATTGAAGATAAAGACAATAATAAGACAAGATTTTTTATCATAAGTAACTTTGAAAATGCTCAAAGTGGAAATGACAAAACTTCTATACTTGGTGAACTTCCTGATAGACAAGGTTCTCTTGTAGAGTTTTTAACTGATTTTAATAATTCAGATATTAATTTAACTAAAATTAAATCTCATATTGTTGAGGGTAATTCAATCTTCTTTATAGATTTTGATGGACATCAGCTTGATGATAATGTTAAAAATGTATTAGAAAAACATAAAGATACAATAAAAATACTTGGATCTTATGTTAAAGAAATAAAAGATATTTAATTATAAAATAAAGCCCTAAAAAGGGACTATTTGAGGAATATATAATGAATTTTAATAAACTATTAGATAATTGCAAAATTTATGAAGCTGGAAAACCTATTGAGTTAGTTGTAAGAGATTATGGGGTTGACACAAAAGATATTATCAAACTTGCTTCTAATGAAAACCCATATGGAACATCACCAAAGGTAGTTGAAAAAATTGCCTCTTTATCAAAAAATATGTTTATGTATCCAGATGATTCTATGTATGAACTAAAAGAAGCATTAGCAAATAAGTTTAAAGTACAAAGTGAGAATATTATCATTGGTGCAGGAAGTGATCAAGTTATTGACTTCTTAATCAAAGCAAAGTGTAGTGAAAACTCTAAAATGTTAATGTCTAAAACTACATTTGCAATGTATGAAATCTATGGAAGACAAATTGGTGCACAAATCATTAGAACTGAAGATGATGAACATAACTTAGTCCAATTTGAAGAACTATACAAAAAAGAAGGTGCAGATATTATCTTCTTATGTTTACCAAATAATCCATTAGGTGAGTGCATTGATACACAAGAGGTTTACTCTTTTCTTTCAAAAGTAGATAAAGATACTTTAGTAATAGTAGATGGAGCTTATCAAGAGTATGCTTCTTTCAAAGATAAAAATAAAACTATTAATCCTTCTGAACTAATAGAAAAGTTTCCAAATGTAGTATATCTTGGAACTTTCTCTAAAGCTTATGCTTTAGGTGGTATGAGAGTAGGGTATGGAATCGGTCAAACAAATATCATTAAAACTATGTATAAATTAAGGCCTCCATTTAATATCACTACTTTATCTCTTGCTGCAGCAATTGAAGCTTTAAAAGATGAAGCCTTTGTTAATGAATGTATTGCTTTAAACTTTGAAGAGATGAAAAGATATGAAGAGTATGTAAAAGAAAAAGGTTTTGACTATATTGATAGTTACACAAACTTTATTACAATCAAATTTGATAGTGATTATTTATCTTCTGAAGTTGCACAAAAGCTTCTTGAAAGAGGTATCATTATTAGAGACTTGACAGGATACGGTTTAAATGCTATAAGAATTACAATAGGTAGCAAAGAACAAAATACAAAAGTATTTAAAGTACTTGATGAAGTATTAGAAGATTTAAAAAAAGTAGAGAACTTATAAAATATTATGGAATTAGAAGATAAAAGTTTAGAACAATTAGAACAAGTATGTTCTGATATTAGAGAGCGAATCATCGATGTTGTATCAAGAAAGGGTGGACACTTTTCATCAACTTTAGGTGCAGTAGAGTTAACTGTAGCTATGCATAAGGTTTTTGATGTAAAGAAAGACCCTTTTATTTATGATGTATCACATCAGTGTTATGCTCATAAACTTTTAAATGGAAGATGGGAAGAGTTTGAAACTATTAGGCAATATAACGGTCTAAGTGGTTTTACAAAACCCAAAGAGAATGATGCTGACTATTTTGTAGCAGGACATAGTTCTACTTCTATTTCACTTGCAGTAGGTGCAGCTAAATCTATAAAATTAAAAAATGAAGATAGAACACCAGTTGTTATGATTGGGGATGGTTCTATGACAGCAGGAATGGTTTATGAAGCCTTAAATGAATTAGGCGATTTAAAGCTTCCTGTAGTAATTGTTTTAAATGACAATGAAATGTCAATTGCAAAACCAATTGGGGCTATTTCAAAATATCTTTCAAAAATTCTTGCAGGTAAATATTATCAAAACTTTAAAGGTAAAGTAGATTCATTTATTAGAAATAATATGCCAGAAGGTACAACTTATATTGCTAAAAGAATGGAAGAAGCAATGAAATTAATTACTCCTGGAATTTTATTTGAAGAGATGGGACTAGATTATATTGGACCTATTGATGGTCATAATCTTGAAGAGATAATTGATACTTTAGAAATAGCAAGGGATATGAAAAAACCTGTTATTGTTCATGCAAGAACAGTAAAAGGAAAAGGTTATAAAATTGCAGAAGGTCAGCTTGAACATTGGCATGGAGTAGGTCCATTCAATGTTGAAGATGGAGAGTTTACTAAAAAGTCTTCTGCCAAATCTGCAACTGCAGTTTTTGCTGATGCTTTAGTTGATTTAGCTTCTAAAAATGAAAATGTTGTAGGTGTAACTGCTGCAATGCCAAGTGGAACAGGAATAGATAAGCTTATTGAAAAATTTCCTGATAGATTTTGGGATGTTGCAATTGCAGAACAACATGCAGTAACTTCTATGGCAGCTATGGCAAAGGAAGGATTTAAACCTTTTATCACTATTTATTCAACATTTTTACAAAGAGGATTTGATCAAATCATCCATGATGTATCATTGATGAACCTTCCTGTTGTATTTGCAATAGATAGAGCTGGAATAGTTGGAAATGATGGAGAAACTCATCAAGGTGCATTTGATATCTCATATTTAAGATTTATTCCAAATATGATTCTTTGTGCTCCAAGAGACAATAAGACATTAAATTACTCTTTAGGGTTTGCCTATGAAGCTACATCTCCTTGTGCTATTAGATATCCAAGGGGAGCCTTTGGTGAAGTTGATTTCCCTTCAAGTAAGTTTGAATTAGGAAAGGCTGAATTACTTAAAGAAGGGACTTCTAAAAAACTATTTATTGGTTATGGAGCAGGGGTTTCAAGAGCCTGTCAAACTGAAAAACTACATGAAGAAGATATCGCAATCTTAGATTTAAGATTTGTAAAACCTTTAGATGAAACTTTATTAAAAGAATTATCATCAAAATATGATGACTGGTATGTATTCTCTGACTCTCAAAAACAAGGTGGAGTTGCAAGTGCAATTTTAGAATTCACAAATAAAGAAAAACTTTGTGTAAATATCACTTCATTTGAGTACGAAGATGAATTTATTCAACATGGAGATACAAAACTAGTAGAAGAAGGCTTAGGTCTTCACCCTCATCAATTAGTAGAAAAGATTAAATAGTTTTTCTTTTTTAGACAAGAGGATCTTCTCCTCTTTCCCAAGAACCTAGATACTTTTCAATTAAATGAAAATCTTCTCCTTTGTGTTCTGTAAAAGTTATATATTGATTTTCATTTTCTACATTGAAACTTCTATTTACAATATCCATAAACCTAAGAGCTAACTCTCTTCTTTGTTCTATGGTTCTACCTTCTCTTATATCAAGGTTCATCAAACATATATTATCATCTGGATTTGCACGTCCAATAGTTAAATTATACTTTTCATACTCTCTTATAGATATAGCTATATGCTCTGTTCCTGTATCCATGACTTCACTAAAACAAGTTCTTATTTCTTCTACAAAACTCTTCTTAATATCCTTTGATACTTTTTGATTTATTTCAAATTGTAAATGTGGCATGATAAATCCTTTTTAATCTAGTTTAATCCATAAATTGTAATAGTTTCTCAGCACATAATCCCATAGCTGTACTTTCATATCCCTTTACACTTTTGATATATGGTTTGCAAAAGCCTTCAACCATGATAGCTCCTGCTTTTCCAAAACACTCACCAGAGTTTATATACTCTTGCATATGTTTTTCATCAAACTTTTCAAACTCATATGTTGTAATAGAGATATCAATACACTCTTTGTTTTTTGATTTGTATATCATACATGTTATAACAGATGTTTCACTTCCACTTTGAAGTTCTAACATTCTTTTTGCATCTGCTTCATCTTTTGCTTTTCTAAGTAGCTCACCATTTGAAGTTACAACTGAGTCTGATACAAGTAAAGGCATATCTTCTACTCCGTACTTCTTATATAGTTCATTAAACTTACCCTTTGTAGCTTCATAGCAAAATGACTTAGGATTTGTAGTTAGTATTGTATCTTCATCAAAATCTCCACCGTTTTGGATAAAATCAATTTTGAAGTTTTTTAAAATAAGTGCTCTTGTTGGTGAGTTTGAACCAAGTCTAATCAAAACAGTATTCCTTTTTTAATATGTTTTTATTTGAATTATACTCAATTAGTATATAATACTTGTTTTAAAATAAAATGTAATATTGGGGAAAAGTAATGAATATTGTTGTTATAGGTGCAGGTGGAATAGGAGCTTTTTATGGAATGATTCTACATAATATTGGCTGTAATGTTAGATTTGTAGCAAGAGGTGAGAACTTAGAATATTTAAAAAATAATAAAATCAAATTAACTCATCCTAACTATGTTATTGAAGATAAAATAGAGACTCTTAGTATCGAAGAATTATTAAATGAAAATCCTGAAAACATAGATGCTATTTTTATTGCTACAAAATCAATGAGTACTGAAACTATTTCAAAATCTTTAGCTTCTTGGATTAGTGAAGCTAAAAAGGTACCTTATTATATCTCTTTGCAAAATGGTGTAGAAAATGAAGATATCATGGCTAAGTATTATCCTAAAGAGTATGTAATAGGTGGTCTTACAAGGCTTATTGCAGCTCACACAATATCATTAGGTCATATTGATTCAACAGGTGAAGTTCAAACTTTACTTGGTGCTGTATCTTCTAATAATCAAAATCAAGAGTTTTTAGAAAAGCTAAAAGTGTTATTAGATAAAACAGCAACTCAAACTATACTTTGTGAAGATATCAAATTAGAACTTTGGAATAAACTTATCATAAACAATGGTGTAAATGCAATTTGTGCTTTACTTCAAGAGTATTCAGGTGTTTTAATTAGAGATGAAAAAGTATCAAAGATTATTCATGGACTTATGAGTGAAGCTGCTCTTGCTTCAAATGCAATTGGTGTTAATCTAACTCAAATAGATGCTGATAAAATGTTTGAATTAATGACAAACTTTGAGTCAATCAAACCTTCAATGTGGGTTGATACAGAACACAATAGAGATTTAGAGTTGGATGAGATTTGTGGAGTTGTTATTAGAAACTGCGAAAAACAAGCTTTAGATGCTCCATATACAAGAAGTGTATCAACTATCTTAGAAGTTTTATACAATAAAAAAAGAAGTGAAAAGTAGTGATAACAAAAAGCTCTGGATACTTAATATTTCTCTCTTTTCTTCTTACAATAATTGCATATTTTTTTGATGAGAAGTTAGTATTTATAGCAGGTTTTATAGCTTGGCTAGCATTAATTAGTTTGTTTAAAAGTGTAAATGGAAAATCACTTTTATATAAACTACTTGCGCTAAGTGTAATTGCCTTTGCTTACTCTTTTTATAATAGTTTTGATATAGATTTTATAAAAGCTATTAGTGTAAATCAATACCTTTTAACACTTTTAATAGGTGTTGGTTTTTTAAGGCTTATTGCTACTCCTAAAGTAAAGGCTATAAAGTCTTTACCAAAGGGGGAAAAAAGCTTTTTTAAAACCTATTTAGGGGTTCATCTTTTTGGTTCGGTTATAAACCTTTCTTCTTTGATTATTGTTGCAGATAAGCTATATAAAAAAGCAAAATTAACAAAGCTTCAAATAATAACTCTTACAAGAGCTTTTTCTTCTGATGCTTATTGGTCTCCATTTTTTGTTGCCTTTGCTGCAGCTATTACTTATGCTCCCAATCTTTCTTCATCTGTTATTTTAAGTTTGGGACTGGTCTTAGCTTTTTTAACTTTCTTAGTAACTTTTTTTGAAGTTAAAAATGAACCATTACTTGATGAGTTTAGAGGTTACCCAATGGAGTTTGAAACTCTGTATTTACCTTTTTCTTTAGCATTTTTAGTATTAGTAACTCATCATTTTTTCCCTGAGTTAAAAGTTATTTTGCTGATATCTATTTTTTCACTGCTTCTTGCAATCTTTATTTTACCTCTAAAGTTTGGACTTAAAAACAGTAGTGAAAAGCTAAAAGCTCATATAAGTTGTGAGCTTCCTAAAATGAAAAATGAGATAGCTTTGTTTTTAATAGCAGGAATGTTTGGAGTTAGTATTAGTTCTGTTTTATTAGGTATGAATTTATCTTTGCCCTTTGAGCAATTAAATGGCTTTTATGCATCTCTTATTTTACTTATATTTATTCTTTTATCTTTTGTTGGAATTCATCCTATTATTTCAATAGCTGTTTTAGGAAACTGGGTTGACCAACTAAACCATACTTTATTAGCTGTGTCTTTTTTGATGTCATGGGCAATTGCTGTATCAACATCACCTTTTAGTGGATTAAATCTTACAATGCAAGCAAGGTATGAATTAGAGGCAAAAGAGATTTTTAGAACAAATTTACCTTATGCTATTAAGATGTATTTCATTTGTGTTATAATGCTTTTCCTTTTATCAAACTACTTAGGACTTGAATGAATATATTTTTTATAATCTTAGGAAAAATCGCACCTTTATATTTAAATATTGGAATAGGGTATATATTAGCTAGATATTTTAGAATAAAAAGAGAACAAATTGCCTTTTTATTGGTATATATTTTAGGACCAATTGTTATATTTTTTGCTGTTTTATCTATTGAAATTAATATGCAGTTAGTATTTCTACCCTTATTTATTTTTATCTTTGGAAGTGTTATTGCTTTTTATATTTTGAAAAAGTATAAAAATGAATGGAATGATGCAAGTGTAAATACACTAGCTTTTACTTGTGGTACAGGAAACACTGGGTATTTTGGGATTCCTTTAGCTATGATTTTATTAGAACCAAGTGTTGCAAATATCTTTATTTTTGGTACTTTAGCTTCACTTTTATATGAAAATACAACTGGTTTTTATGTTACTGCAAAGGGAAGTTTCACTGCACGTCAATCTATTATAAAAGTTTTAAAACTACCACTTCTTTATGCTTTCATAGCTGGTCTTTCATTTAACCTTGTTGGTTTTAGAACACCAGAAGTTATTGTTCCATATTTTGAAAACCTAAAATGGGCATACGGAATCTTAGGAATGATGATGCTTGGTATGGGAATGAAAGGCTTTAATCTACATGAAGATTTTGATAAAAAGTATATTAGAATTTCTTACTTCTTTAAATTTATTTTCTGGCCAGCAGTTGTATTAGCAATAATTTTTGTAGATAAAACATTTATTAACTTTTTAAATGAAGAGATTTATAAAGTAATGTTTTTATTCTCAATTGTACCACTTGCAGGGAATACTGTTACACTAGCTGTCTTATTAAAAGCAAAACCAGAGAAAGCATCATTTACGGTACTTTTATCAACAATAGTTTCTGTTATTTATATTCCAGTTATGTTAGCTATTTATGGAGGATTTTAAGAAAGGATTAGTTAAAGATTCTTTGGATTTTCCAAAGCTGTTTTATATAGTAAGGATTATCCAAACTAGAGATTGTGACACCTTTTTTAGTAGAAGCGTGCATAAAGTCTCCTCCTCCAAGGTATATTCCCACATGTCTTGTTTTATAGCCTGTTTTAAAGAAGATTAAATCACCAATTTGTAAATCAGCCATTCCAATTTCTTGTCCAACTTGAGATTGAAGTTTTGTAGTACGTGGAATTCTTATTTTAAAAGCATTTCTATAGGCATTTTGAACAAAAGCAGAGCAATCAACTCCTCTTTTTGTTGTTCCTCCGTATTTATATCTTACACCTTTCCATTGTTTATAGTGTGTAAGTAGTTGATTATAAAGTTTTTGATTGGCTTCATAATCTCTAAATTCTAAATTTGGATTTGGTTTTGGGTTTAGTGTTACAGAGCTGTTTGAAAAACAGCCTGTAAATAAAAAAATAAAAACTATTGAAGTAAGTAATAGCTTTATTGTTTTCATTTTAGAATCCTCTAAGTGTTACACCTAAATAAATAGCGATAAGTCCTAAAACTATATTTAAAGGTATTAGAAAACTAGCAATTGGTTCTAGCTTTTGTTTTGCAAGTGGAAACTCACCTTTATCAAAAGCTTTTTGTGCTTGATTTCTTTTTACATAAATAATAGTAAAAACTACAGTCATTATAATCCATATAGCTTCTTTTGCTATTACTGTTGAATAAAGCTCTGTGCCCTTAAAGCCTAAAGCAATAATCATAATAATAGCAGTTGCTAGTAAAATTATGATTGAAGGAATAACCATAGAGAAAAATCTTTTTAGACTCTCTAAAGTTCTTCCTAATTTGATTTTAGGTTCATCTACTTTTTGCATTGAGTAGTGAACTGCAAATCTCATTACAATCATTCCTCCTAGCCATACTACGGCAGAAAGAACATGTAAAAAAACTATAAGTGAAGAAAAATTGTTAAACAATGATTCCATATTATAAGTTTTCCTTTACAAAATTTATTGCAGCTTCTTTTGCTTCATTTACTTTAGAAACATCTTTTCCACCTGCTTGTGCGAAGTCTGGTCTTCCACCACCTCCACCACCTACAATTGGTGCAACTGCTTTAATCCAGTCACCTGCTTTTACATTAGTGTTTTTGCTTCCTGCAACTAGCATTACTTTTTCACCCTTTGGTTGAATAAGTAAGATAGCTACTTTTTCATTTCCATTTTTATAATCATCAACTAGTTTTTTGATATCACCATTTTCAACAATATCAACTACAACTTTAGTATCACCAATTGTCTCTTCAGAAATAGGAGTTTGAATTGAGTTTTGTGCATCTTCAAGCTCTTTTTTAAGATCTTTAACTTGGTCTTTTAACTTTTTAATTCCAGCAATTGCATCGTTGTTTTTAACTTCAGCTTTAACTTGAGTCATTTCATTGATAATTGCTTTAGTATAGTTAATTGCTGCTAATCCACAAACAGCTTCAATTCTTCTAACACCTGCACTAACACCAGACTCTTTAGTAATATAGAAAGATCCAATATCTAAAGCATTTCTTACGTGTGTTCCTCCACAGAACTCAACTGAAACATCTCCAAAGCTAACTACTCTTACAGTATCACCATATTTTTCACCAAACATAGCAATAGCACCTTTTTTCTTAGCTTCTTCTATAGGTAACTCTTCAACTTCACCTTTTAGTCCTCTAGCTATCATAGAGTTAACTAAATCTTCAACTTCATCAATTTGTTCAGTTGTCATAGCTTTTGGATATGTAAAGTCAAATCTTAATCTTGAAGCATCATTTAAAGAACCAGCTTGTGATACAGTATCACCTAATACCATTTTTAGAGCACTTTGTAAAAGGTGTGTTGCTGAGTGATGTTTCGCAACTTCACCTCTATTTGCAACAATAGCATTAACTTCTTCACCTGCTGAAATATTAGAGTGTTCAACTTTTACTTTAGAAAGATTAATTCCATGGAATTTTTCAGTTGCTTCAATAATAGCAACATGCTCTTCATCTTCTAATGCTCCAATATCACCAGTTTGACCACCAGATGTTGCATAGAATGGAGTTTTGTCAAGCATAACCCAACCAATTGAACCTTTTTCTAAAGAGTTAACTTCTTTAAAGTTTTCATCTAAGATTGCTAAGATTTTGCTTTTTGTAGTAATACTTGTATATCCTACAAACTCATTTTCACCATATTTTTCAATAAGTGATTTAAAGTCTCCATCAGTTGCAGCGTCTCCACTTCCTTTCCAAGAAGCTTTTGCTTTAGCTTTTTGAGCTGCCATTAGTTCATCAAATTTTTCAACATCAACATCAAGGTTTTTATCTCTTAACATGTCTTGTGTTAAATCTAAAGGGAAACCTTTTTCATCATATAGTTTAAATGCAATATCACCAGAAAACTTCTCTTTAGTATTTGCTAACTCTTCATTAAACAGAGTCATACCAGATTCAATAGTTTTAAAGAATCTCTCTTCTTCTAAAGTTAATTGCTCTTTTACATAATCTTTTTGCTCAACTAGTTCTGTGTAATGAGAACCTAAAATATCACATAAAGTGTCATATAGTTTTGACATAAATGGTTTTCTAAATCCTAGTAAATAACCATGTCTTACAGCTCTTCTCATAATTCTTCTATTTACATAAGGTCTTCCTTCATTTCCAAAAAGAATTCCTTGTGAAAGCATAAATGAGTTTGCTCTTAAATGGTCAGCAATAACTCTATATGAACCAATTGTTGATTCATCAATTTTCTTCTCTGCTAAGCTTTCTAGTTTTTTGATAATTGGTTGGAAGTTTGAAGAGTCAAAGTTGTTATAAACACCTTCTTTAATAGCGATAACTCTTTCAAGTCCCATTCCTGTATCAATAGATGGTTTAGGAAGTTCACTTCTTGTAATAGTTCCATCTGCATTTTTAGTTTGCTCATATTGCATAAATACTAAGTTCCAGATTTCTAGGAATCTATCACCTTCTCCACCTAAATAATCTTCTTCTGTATTGAAGTGCTCAGACCCTTGATCATAGAAGATTTCAGAACATGGTCCACAAGGTCCTGTATCTCCCATTGACCAGAAGTTATCTTTGTCACCAAATCTTTTGATTCTTGATGCATCAATATGTTTTTGCCATATTTCAAAAGCTTCATCATCACTATCGTGAATAGTTACCCATAGCTTATCAACTGGCATTGCAAGGTTTTTTGTTACAAATTCCCATGCATAAGCAATAGCATCTTCTTTGAAGTAATCACCAAATGAGAAGTTCCCTAACATCTCAAATAGCGTATGGTGTCTTGCTGTATATCCAACATTTTCTAAGTCATTATGTTTTCCCCCAGCCCTTACACAAAGCTGACAAGACGTTGCTGTTGGGTTACTTGGCTTTGGAACTGCTCCTGTAAAAATGTCTTTAAACTGTACCATTCCTGCATTGGTAAACATTAATGTGGGATCATCAGGTACTAAAGGCATTGAAGAAATTACTTCATGTCCTTTGCTTTTAAAAAACTCTAAATACTCTTTTCTAATATCCATATAATTCATCCATAATAAATTTAGCTTTTATTCTAACGTAAAGTTTATTTAGCCAAGTTTATTTAAAGTTTTTGACTGTATAATTTAGTAATTTTAAGACTAAAAAAGGAATTAAAAATGGGTAAGTATATAGATTTAACTCCAGAGAATTTTGAGTCAACTGTTAACTCAGGTGTTTCATTAGTAGATTTTTGGGCTCCATGGTGTGGACCTTGTAGAATGATTGCTCCTGTAATCGAAGAATTAGCTGAAGAGTTTGAAGGTAAAGCAAATATTTGTAAAGTAAATACTGACGAACAACAAGATTTAGCTGTAAAATATGGAATTAGATCTATTCCAACAATTATTTTCATGAAAGATGGAGAAGTTGTTGATCAAATGGTTGGTGCTACTTCTAAGCAAGCATTAGCAGAAAAAATCAATTCTTTAGCATAAAAAATATTAATATAAATAGAAGGGAAGAGGCAAAAGCCTTTTCCCTTTTTTTATGCTCTTTCTTTAAAGTATCTGTTTGTCTCTTCTGAAACAATTTTAGATAATAGAAGTAGGGCAATTAAGTTTGGAATAGCCATAAGACCATTTGCTAAGTCTGAGAAATTCCATACAAGTTTTAGCTCTATCATTGCTCCAACAACAATAAAACTTACAAAAACTATTCTGTAAAGCTTGATTGATTTATCCCCAAAGATATATTCAAATGCTCTTTCTCCATAATAAGACCATCCAAGAATTGTTGAATAACCAAATAAAACAGTTGCAAGAACAATAACAATTGCTCCAAAATCACCTAAGAAATATTCAAAACTCCTTAATGTAAGTTCTCCTGCGCTTCCACCTGTTTGCCATATAGGAGCCATAAGAATAATAAGTGCTGTCATAGTACAAACAACTAAAGTATCAATAAATGTTTGAGTCATTGATACAAGTGCTTGTTTTGCTGGGTCATTTGTTTTTGCTGCTGCTGCTGCAATTGGAGCAGAACCAAGTCCTGATTCGTTTGAGAAAACACCTCTTGCTATACCATATCTAATAGCTGCTGCAACTGCTGCTCCTGCAAAACCACCACCAGCTGCAATTGGATTAAATGCATAATAGAAAATCATTCCAAAAGCATCGCCAACTTTATCAAAGTTTGTAACGATAATTGCCAAAGAAGTTCCTAAATAAATTACAATCATAAAAGGAATTAATATTGATGTTGTTTTACCAATAGATTTAATTCCTCCAATTACAACAAAAGAAGTAATAGTTAAAAGAACAATTCCCGTAACCCAAGATGGTGTTTCAAACTGTGCAAAAAGTGCATTTGAGATTGCATTTGATTGAGTCATATTTCCAATACCAAATGAGGCAAGGATTGTAAAAAGAGCAAAAAGGAAAGCCAGTTTTGGCATATTTAATCCCTTTGATAGGTAGTACATTGGACCACCTTTGTATCCATTCTCACCTTTTTCTCTATATTTTACAGCTAAGATTGCTTCTGAGTATTTTGTTGCCATACCTACAAGTCCAGTAACCCACATCCAAAAAACTGCACCTGGACCACCAAAAGTAATTGCAGTAGCAACCCCAACTATATTTCCAATTCCTACAGTTGCAGCTAAAGCTGTCATTAAAGCTTGAAAGTGTGAAATATCACCATCTGCATTTTTCTCTTTAGTAAAAATAAGTTTTATTGCATGACCTAAAGCCCAAAACTGCATACCTTTTAATCTGATTGTTAAAAATAAACCTGTACCAACTAATAAAACTAGCATAGGTACACCCCATACAAAATCTGAGGCAGTTGATATAATATTGTCTAAAAATTCCATTTTATACCCCTTAAATTTGAAAGTTTGTATAATACCTTAGAAATAGTTAAATTTTTTTGAATAGTTATTCATTAAAGCAGTTGTTTAGAAAGATTATAGTTAAATACGATAAATTTTACTAAAGGATAAAAATTATCATTTAAGATTTATTAAACTCTTACTTATAATTTTGTATCATTTATTTTCAAAATAGATATAAATGATAATTAACTTAGTATAAAATAACAAATATTTAAAAGGATCATGAATGTTAGATTTAGCAATTATTGGTGGAGGACCAGCTGGTTTAACTGCTGGTTTATATGCAACTAGAGGTGGACTTAATAACGTAACAATGTTTGAAATGGGTATGCCAGGTGGACAAATTACTGGAAGTAGTGAAATTGAAAACTATCCAGGACAAGAAAAAGTTGTAACTGGTATGGAGTTAATGCAAACTTGGCCAGACCAAGCTATGAAATTTGGTCTTAAACATGAGATGCAACAAGTAATGAAAGTAAGAAAAGCTGGAGATAACTTTGAAGTTGAGTTAGGTGATGGTTCTAAACAAGAAGCAAAATCTGTACTTTTAGCAACTGGTTCTGTTCCTAAAAAAGGTGGTTTCAAAGGTGAAGATGAGTTCTTTGGAAGAGGAATTTCAACTTGTGCAACTTGTGATGGATTCTTTTATAAAAATAAAGAAGTAGCTGTTATTGGTGGTGGAGATACTGCTTTAGAGGAAGCTTATTACCTTTCTAAAATTTGTTCTAAAGTTTATTTAGTACATAGAAGAGATTCATATAGAGCTGCTCCAAGTACAATTGAACACATGAAAAAAGCTGAAAATATTGAAGAAGTTACAAATGTTACTGTAGAAGAAGTAATCGGTGACAACATGGGAGTAACTGGACTTATTGTTAAATCAAAAGAGAGTGGTGAAACTAGACAACTAGATGTACCTGGTGTATTTGTATTTGTTGGAAGAAATGTATTAAGTGATGCTTTAAAGCAAGATGATGGTTCATATCTTTGTGATGTAAATGAACAAACAGAAGTTATTGTTGACCTTAAAATGAGAACTAATGTACCAGGATTATATGCAGCTGGTGATGTTAGAATTGAAGCAGCAAAACAAGTTGTATGTGCCGCAGCAGATGGTGCTACAGCAGCTGTAGATATTATTGAATACTTAGGATAAAATCCACACTTGATTAAAAGAAGAAAGAATTGCTCTTTCTTCTTTTTAATTAACCTTACACTTAGTACTTTTTAAGTACTATACCACCTTCATTAAACTTTTTAAAAAAGTAGCTTGTATAATTACAGTTACTAATTAATATTATTATATATAACAAAAGGAAAATCTTATGATAAATGTAGGTATTGTAGGAAGTACAGGGAGAGTTGGTTCTCTTTTAATCGATGATTTACAAGTTGACAACGAAGCAAAACTTTCAGCTTGTCATGTATTTGATAAGTTAACAAAAACTGTGCCAGAAGATACAGTAATTACAAATGAAATGAAAGTATTATTAGATTCAAGTGATGTTATTATTGACTTTAGTGCACCTGTTGCAACTCAAAGCCTACTTGAAGAAATCGTTGAAAACGGTGGTACTAAACCATTAGTTATTGCAACAACTGGTTTTAATAAACATCAACAAAACCTATTAATTGAAGCTAGTAAAAAAGTACCAGTACTTTATGCTACAAATATGAGTTTAGGTGTTGCAGTTTTAAATAAACTTGTTTCACTTGCAAGTAAAGCATTAAAAGATTTTGATTGTGAAATTGTTGAACAACATCACAGATATAAAGTTGATTCTCCATCGGGAACTGCTTTAACACTAGCAGAGCATGCTGCAAAAGCTAGAGATTTAGATTTAGATGCAGTTAGAGTATCTGGTAGAGATGGTGAAATTGGTGCAAGAACAAAAGATGAAATTGGTGTTATGAGTTTAAGAGGTGGTGATATTGTAGGAAGACATACTGTTGGACTATATAATGATGGAGAATTTATTGAATTACATCACACTGCAACTGCTAGAAATACTTTTTCAAAAGGTGCAATTAAAGCTGCAAAATGGCTTGTTGAACAAGAGCCTGGGCTTTACTCAATCAATGACTGTTTAGGTCTATAAAATAAAAAATAAATAAATATTAAAAGTGAAAAGAAATTTCAGCACTCAAGTTCACTTTTCATTTTTTTTTAAAGGTTAAATAAATGTGTGCAATAGTTGGAATCTATGGTAATGAAAATGCCGCTAGACTTGCTTCTTTAGCTCTATTCTCTATGCAACATAGAGGGCAAGAAGCAACAGGAATCTCATCATCTTGTGATGGAAAAATTTATACTAAAAAAGATAGTGGATTAGTTTCTGAAGTATTTACTGATGAAGCATTAAACTATCTAAAAGGTAATATGGCAATTGGTCATAATAGATACTCTACAGCAGGTGGAGACTCTATTTTTGATGCTCAACCAGTTTCTGCAAAGTATAAATTAGGTGAAATGTCTATTGTTCACAATGGAAACCTTATTAATAAAAATGAGGTTAGACAAGAACTAATAGAAGAAGGTGCAATTTTTCAAACAGAAATGGATACTGAAAACTTAATCCATCTGATTGCAAAAAGTAGCCATGAAAGATTAAGAGATAGAATTAAAGAGGGACTTAATAAAACAATAGGTGCATATTGTTTTATTATCCAATCTAGATCTAAACAGTTTGTTATTAGAGATAGATATGGTATTAGACCATTATCTTTAGGAAGAATAAAAACTGGTGGATACATTGTTGCAAGTGAAACTTGTGCTTTTGATTTAGTAGATGCTGAATTTATTAGAGATGTAAAACCAGGGGAAATGTTAATTTTTGCTGATGGTTATGATGAGCCTGAGTCAATCCAGTTATTTGAGCCAGAGTTTAGACCTTGTGCTTTTGAATATGTATATTTTGCAAGACCTGATTCTGTAATAGATGGTAAAAATGTATATAGAACTAGAGAGAACATGGGTAAAGCTTTAGCTAAAAATGATGAAGGAAACTCAATCAAAGTAGATATGGTTGTTCCTGTTCCTGATTCAGGAGTTCCTGCTGCACTTGGATATGCTGCACAAAGTAAAGTTCCATTTGAGTATGGAATTATTAGAAACCACTATGTGGGAAGAACATTTATTGAGCCAACTCAAGAAATGAGAAATATGAAAGTTAAAATGAAACTTTCTCCAATGAGATCTTTAATCGAAGGTAAATCTTTATTGGTAATTGATGATTCTATTGTTAGAGGGACTACTTCTAAAAGAATTGTTAAGATGTTAAAAGAAGCGGGAGCAAAAGAAGTTCACTTTAGAGTGGCATCTCCTGAGATTAAATTCCCTTGTTATTATGGGATTGATACTCCAAACCAAGAGGAGTTAATCTCTCACAGAATGACAAAAGAGGAAATTTGTGAATTTATTGAGGCAGATACATTAGAGTATTTATCAATTGAAGATTTAAAAGAGTCAATTGGTGAAGGTACTAATTATGCCCTAGAAAGCTTTGATGGTGACTATTTCGTTACAAAATAAAAAAAATAAAATTAAATATCAAAATAGAGAAGTATTAACTATTGGAAGATACTTCAAGAAAAAATTTGGACATAAGGTTTATAAAGTACCTATCTCTATAGGTGGTTTTACTTGTCCAAATATTGATGGTACAGTAGCAAAGGGTGGTTGCACCTTTTGTGAAAATGACTCTTTCTCTCCAAATCTTACTGAGAGAAAACCAAAGTTCAAACTAAATCCTAATGTAAAAGAAAACCCTTTTTTAGAAAATCAACTAAAACAGCTTGAATTACAATTTAATGCGACTAGAGATAGGCTAAAAAATAAGTTTGGTGTTAAGAAGTATATTGTTTATTTCCAATCTTTTACTAATACTTATGCTCCACTAGAGACTTTAAAAGCTCTTTATACAAAAGCTTTATCTTTTGATAATGTAATAGGTCTTTCTATTGGTACAAGAACAGATTGTATGACTGATGAAATCCTTGATTTTTTAAAAGAATTAAGTGCTGACAAAGAGATTTGGGTAGAGTATGGTATACAATCTTTTTATGATGAAACTTTAGAGAAAATAAATAGAGGTGATGATGCTTCAAATATGAGGTATTGGATTAATAGAACTAAAGAGAAAGGTCTTAAAGTTTGTGGTCATTTAATTTATGGTTTACCAGATGAAGATAAAAAAATGATGCTAAAAACTTTAGATGAGACTATTGTTTTAGATGTTGATTCTATTAAATTTCACCCTTTGTATGTGGTTAAAAATACTCTTTTAACAAAAGATTTTAAAAGAGGTGACTTTACTCCTATCTCTGAAGAACTATATATAGAAACAGTGGTTGAGTCAATAAAAAGAATGCCTGAAAATATCTCTATTCAAAGAGTAACTGCTGGAATAGATGATAGCAGTTTATTAGCTCCCATGTGGTGCAAAAACAAACATCAACAAATAAGTAAAATAAGAAAAGCTTTAATCAAAGAAGGATTGAAGTATTAGGGAAGGAAAAATACCTAAGATATAAATCTTAGTATTTATCCTTTGATTTTAAGTAAATAGTCAACAACATTTTCTATAAATGCATCATGTTTTCTATCTTTTCTATAAGCAATATATAACTTCCTAGACATTTTATGATTTCCAATTCTTGACTCATATAAAGCACCTGCTTTAAGTAGAGACTCAATTGCATTTCTTGATACAATAGAAACAGTTGGAGTTTCATTTTTATCTGAGTGTAAAACAGTTTGTACAATAGTTGTAGCACTTGTAACTTCACTTGTTACATCAAATGTATCACAGTCTGGATAGTTTGCTTTTTCTAACGACTCTTTGAAAATTAATCTAGTATGAGAATCAGGGTTTCTACATACCCATTTATATGATAATAAATCACTAGCTTTTGCTTTTGCAGGAAGTTTTTGGTTTGAGAAAATTACAATTTCATCATCCATCCACTCTCTATAAATAATATCATCATCTGGAATATAGTTTTCAACTAATGCCATATCAATTTTTTTATCTAATAAGTCTTCAATTGCTTTGTGAGAAACAGAAACATTGATAGAAACATCATTGTTAATATTTTCTTTCAGGTTATTTAAAAATCTTGGAAGAATATAGTTTCCAATAATAAATGAAGCACCGAATAAAAAAGTTACATCTTTATTCATAATCTTTAATAACTCTTTTTCTCCATTGTTTACACATCTCTCGATTTTTTGTGCAATAGAATAAAGCATTTGACCCTCTTTTGTAAGTCTAATACCGTTCTTTTTTCTATCAACTACTTGCACATCAAGATAGTCTTCAATGAACTTCATTTGTTGAGTAACTGCTGGTTGAGAAATACCTAACTTGGCAGATGCCTTTGAAAAAGACTTTTCTCTAACAACTGTTAAAAAAGTTTCGAGTTTCGCAAAATCCGTTAACATTCTTGTTGCCTTTAAAAAATTTAATGATTATAATAACATTTATTTATAAATAAAAATATTAAGAACTGTAATTAATTTAAACAAATTATGCTATAATCTAATATATTACCTTATTAAATTAATAATCAATATTTAAAAACATACTATTTTTTTTAGGTAAATGGAGTAAAAATGTTAGAAAATTCTTTATCATCGTTAAATGAGTCTCAAAGGGAAGCTGCACAGCATATTGACGGTTCTTTATTAATCCTTGCAGGTGCTGGTTCTGGTAAAACAAAAACAATTACAACAAGACTTGCCTACCTTATTTCAATTGGAATTGACCCAAGTTCAATTTTGACTCTAACATTTACAAATAAAGCTGCAACTGAGATGAGAGAAAGAGCTTACTCTATGATAGATACTTCAATTGTAAATACTCCACCTTTACTTTGTACTTTTCACAAATTTGGACTTCTTTTCTTGAAATTTCATATGAGTGAACTAGGAAGAAAAAACAATTTTATAATTATAGATACAGATGATAAAAAAAGAATACTAAAATCAATAGATAAAGAGATAACAACCTCTTTACTTGTAAGTGAAATTTCAAAATATAAAAATACTTTAATAACTCCAACTGAAGCAAAAGCTGCAGCTCAACTGAAAATTTATCAACAAATTGCAGATATATATGAAAAATATGAAGCTTATTTATTAAAAAATAACCTTGTTGACTTTGATGATTTATTATTACTTCCTTATAAGATTTTAAAACAAAATGAAGAACTAGCTAAAGAGACTAGTCAGAAGTATCAATATGTAATGGTAGATGAGTATCAAGATACAAATGAACTACAATATAAACTTCTAAGAAAATTGTGTTCTACCCATGATAATATTTGTGTTGTTGGTGATGATGACCAATCTATTTATGGATGGAGAGGTGCAACTATTAAAAACATCCTTAATTTCCATGAGCATTTTGAAGGTACAAAGATTGTAAAACTTGAGGATAACTATAGGTCAACAAATACAATCCTAAATCATGCAAACCAACTTATTGAACACAATAGAGACAGACTTGGTAAAAAGCTAATTGGAACAAGAAAAGAGGGTGATAGTGTAAAAGTATATGAATCTTCTGATGAAAATGAAGAGACAAGAAAAATCACTGATGACATCAAAAAACTTGTTGCAAGTGGAGAAAGCGCTAGAGATATTGCTATTTTATTTAGAGTAAATGCACTTTCAAGGTCTTTAGAAGAAGGTTTCAATAAAGCAGGACTTAGCTATAGACTTATTGGTGGAATGAAGTTCTATGAAAGAGCAGAGATTAAAGATTTAATTGCTTATTTTAGAGTTCTAACAAATACAACAGACAACTTCTCTTTTAAAAGAATTGTAAATAAACCAAAAAGAGGAATTGGTAAAACTACCATTGATAAGCTTGATGCAAAATCAATAGAACTTAAAAGACCTATTTTTAATATTATTGAAGATTTTGAGCCAGATGAACTTGCAGCTGTTGTGGGTAAAAAGAATTCAAGAACTTTAAAAGTATTTATGGCTTCAATTATGGACTTAAGAGATACTTTAGAAGAGTCTAAAATGAAATTTTTAGATGCCTTTGAAGATACTTTTGATTATAGAGCGTCATATGATAATGTTCCAGATGGTTTTGATAGACAAGCAAATATAGATGAGTTTTATGGATATATTAGAGATTACTTTATTCAAAATCCACATCAGAACTTAGATGACTTTTTAAATGAAATTGCTTTAGAATCAGAACAAAGTGAATTAACAGAGCAGTCTGTTTCTATGATGAGTATTCACTCTTCAAAAGGTTTAGAATATAAGCATTTATTTATCATCGGTATGGAAGAAGGTTTCTTCCCTATTATTGGAGATGGAAGTGATATTGAAGAGGAAAGAAGATTAGGTTATGTTGCTATTACAAGAGCAATGGATACATTAACTATGTCTTTTGTTCATTCTAGATTTTATAAAGGGAAAAGAGCTTCTTTACTTAAAAGTAGATTTTTAAGTGAATCTGGACTTATCAAAGGAAGTTTAACTATTGAAAAAACTTCTTCATATAAAAAAGGTGATTTAGTACAACACAAGATTTTTGGAATGGGAAGAGTTCAAAAAGCAAATAAAGCTGGAAAAGATTATAAACTTACAATTAATTTTGGTGGTACAAGAAGAGATATTTTATCTTCATTTGTAGAAAAGATTTAATATAAATAATGCAAAAAAAACTATACGATAAAGAACCATTAAATAAGTTAGTTGTTGTAAACAAACCTATGTTTAGAACATCAAACTCATACTTAAATGAGATAAAAAGAAAATACAGAAATAAAAAAGCAGGTTTCTCTGGAACCCTTGACCCTTTTGCTTGTGGATGTCTGATTGTAGCTTTTGGTCAATATTCAAAGCTTTTTAACTATCTTAAAAAAACTCCTAAAACTTATCGAGCTGTGATTTGGCTTGGAACTACATCTGAGTCTTTAGATATAGAAAATGTTATCAGTATAAATGATGAAAAAAGACTAGATGTAAATGATATAAAAAGAGAGATTAAAAATCTAGTTGGAATACATGAATATTATCCTCCTAAATTTTCTGCTAAAAAAATAGATGGTAAAAGAGCTTATGATTTAGCCAGAGAAGGAAAAGATGTGAAGATGAAGAAGTCTTCAATGCAGATTTTTGATACGAAATTTATCTCATACAATCATCCTTTTATAACTTTTGAATCTACAGTTAGTGAAGGTTCATATATTAGAAGTTTAGCTCAAATCCTACTTGAAAGTTTAGATGTAAAAGGAACACTTTCATATTTAAATAGATTAAATGAAGGTATGTTCTTTTATGAAAATGAAAAAGATTTAAATCCATTGGATTATCTTGATATTGAACATAATATTTATACAGGTGAAAAAAGCTTTTTTGAAAATGGTAAAAAGATATCTTTAGAGTTTTTAGAAAATAAAGAAGAGGGTACTTATATAGTTAAGTTTGAAGAGTTTTTCAGTATAATCCAAATTATTGATAATGAAGTAAAATATCTTCTAAATAAGGTGAACCTTTGACAGTTACAAAAAAGTCATATGCAAAAGTAAATATCTTTTTAAAGATAGTTGGAAAAAGAGATAACTATCATGAACTAGCTTCTAGATTTGTAAGGGTACACTCACTATATGACATAGTATCTTTTGAAGATGAAGCTTGTGAAGAGTTTACACTGGAAGGTAACTTTGGCTGTGAGCTAAAAAAGAATACTATCTATAAGGCTTATTTACTTTTAAAAGATGTATCTTTTAAAGTTGAAGAATATTTTAAAAATAAAAAAGTTAAAGTTGAAAAGAATATCCCTGAATTTGCAGGTCTTGGTGGTGGAAGTTCAAATGCTGCTACTTTTATGATTATGGTAAATGAAGAGTGTAAACTAGGACTTTCAAAAGACGATTTGTGTGCTCTTGCAGTTCAAATTGGAGCTGATGTTCCATTTTTTGTTTATGAATATGATAGTGCAAATGTCTCTGGTATTGGTGAAAAAATAGAAAAATTTGATGAAGAGATTTTAGATATAAAAGTAGTAACCCCTAAAGTAGAATGTGATACAGCAATGATTTTTAGGGAGTTTAGAGCCAACTTTTATAATGAAGAAAAAAAAGAGAATGTACTTAAGCTTTTTAGTCAAAAATCAACACAAATACTAGAAGATAGTAGCATAAGCACAGCAAATGATTTATATAAGCCTGCTAAATCAATCTATAATGAACTAGAAGAATTTGAGAAAAAAGATTGGTTTTTTAGTGGAAGTGGAAGCTCATTTTTTAAGGTGAACAATGGCAAAAATTAAAGAAAAAAACTTAACATTTAAAAATAAAAAAGCATATCATGATTATGAAATATTAGATACTTTAGAAGCAGGTATTGCTTTAGAAGGAAGTGAAGTTAAGTCTATACGAGATGGTAGAGTAAACTTAAAAGATTCTCATATTAGAATTATTAAGAATGAAGTATATGTTTTAAATATGCATATTACTCACCTAAGTACTGCACACTCGACTTTTAGACCAGACGAAAGAAGAAGTAGAAAGTTACTTTTACATAGAAAAGAGATTGATAAACTACATGCAAAAGTTACTAAAGATGGTGTAACATTAGTACCTACAAGACTCTATTTTAATTCTAAAAATATGGTGAAAATTCAAGTAGCAGTTGCTAGAGGTAAGAAGCTACATGACAAAAGAGAAGATCTAAAACAAAAGACTCTAAAAAAAGAAGCTTTACAAGCATTAAAAAACAGCTTCTAAAACTACACTTATAATCAGTATCATTATGGTACTGATTATTTCAAAAAATTAAACAAAACTTAAAAAAAAAACTAAAATATTAAGCTTAATTTTATAGCCCTTTGGCTAATATTTGATGATAAGTGACAAAATAGTGACTTGTATAAAAAATTAGTAGGAGGAGATTGATGCAAAACGGTGCACAAATCGAGTATGATTACTCAATTGCAAAAGCCTTTACATTTGCAACAATTCTGTTTGGTATCATAGGTATGACTATTGGTGTTATACTAGCGTTTCAACTTGCATTTCCAGGTTTAAATAACCTAGCAGGTGAATATGGTACTTTCAGTAGATTAAGACCTTTACACACAAATGGTGTTGCGTTTGGTTTTACTCTTAGTGGTATCTTTGCGTGTTGGTATTATATCGGGCAAA